>CAZQOH010000069.1:0-9134 GCA_964594355.1 uncultured Desulfobacterales bacterium | reverse complement strand
GTGACCATTTTTGGGATTCCTGAAAAGCTTCTCTAAATTGCAAGAACTCGGGCTAACGCCCTCAAACAGCTTGCAATTTTTAACGTTCAGCTTTTCATGAATCTTTTTCCAAAAATGCTCAATCTCGCTCGCAAATGACTTTTTACGAATTTATCAATTTTAGATTATTATCCTTAAATCTTGTCAATCGTGCTTGCCTCGTTAAATTAACTTAAATATTTAACTGGGGTTAATCCCGTCTAATAAAAAAAGAAAATTCCTATAATAACAAATTAAGGCATAGAAATGATTGTTGATCTTGAAGGCCAGATTGAAAGAATTACATACACAAACGAGGAGAATGGCTATACAATCGCCAAAGTTAAGGTTCGTGGACAAAAAGGTCTGGTGACCGTGGTCGGAAACCTGATATCGCCTGCACCTGGAGAAATCCTTCAAATGAAGGGTGAATGGGTCAATCATCCCAAATATGGTGAGCAGTTCAAGGCCGCACATTATAAAACCACGGTTCCGGCTACAGTTTATGGAATAAAAAAATATCTGGGTTCCGGGCTTATCAAAGGTGTTGGTCCTGTGATGGCAGGAAGAATCGTAAAAATATTCGGCAAAAAAACCCTGGATATTATAGAAGACGATATTGAGAAATTAACCCAAATCGATGGTATCGGCAAAAAACGTATCGCAATGATACGAGAAGCCTGGGACGATCAAAAAGAGATCAGGGATGTGATGCTCTTTTTGCAAACCTACGGAGTAAGTTCAGGTTATGCTACGAAGATATTCAAACAGTACAAAAACAGATCCATCGCCGTGGTAAAACAAAACCCTTTTCGCCTTGCAACGGACATCTTTGGTATTGGTTTTATTATTGCCGATAGTATTGCCGAAAAACTAGGATTTGCTAAGAATTCTGAATTAAGGGTCGAAGCAGGAATACTTTATGTTCTCAATCAACTGGCAGACGAAGGACATGTATATTATCCTTACGAACCACTCATAGAAAAGTGCAAAGAAATTCTACAGGCCAACAGTGAAGTTGTAATCAAATCTCTTGCCGCCATCGCAGCCAACAGGAAAATAATTATCGAAGAATTAAATGAAATAAATGAAGAATCAATATCCTATAATAAAGCTGTTTATTTGGAAAAGTTTCACTTTTGTGAAACAAGCATCGCCGCTAGATTTAAAACGTTGATAGAACCTCCCAAGTCGATCCATAAGGTCGATTCGGAAAAAGCCATAGAGTGGGTGCAGCAGCAACTTCCTATTACGCTGGCAAGAAACCAGATTAAGGCCATAAAATGCGCGCTTGAAAAGAAATTGATGATCATTACCGGCGGGCCCGGCACGGGAAAGACAACGATTATCAATGCTATTTTAAAGATTTTTTCAAAGCTCAGAGTGAAAATTATGCTCGCCGCGCCAACAGGCAGGGCCGCAAAACAAATGAGTGAAACTACAGGCTATGGAGCAAAGACTATTCACCGGTTGCTTGAGTTTAGCATTAAGAAAGGAGGATTCCAGAAAAACGAAGAAAAACCACTGGCTTGCGATTTGATTATCGTAGATGAGGCCTCTATGATCGACACGATTTTAATGCATCACCTTATTAAGGCAATTCCTCCCAGAGCAACCTTTATTCTCGTTGGTGATGTGAATCAGCTTCCATCTGTGGGGGCCGGAAATGTTCTCAAAGACATTATAGCATCAAATATGGTGCCGGTAGTTAAATTAAACGAGATTTTTCGTCAGGCTAAAACAAGTCAGATTATTGTCAATGCTCATAAGATCAATAACGGCGTTATTCCAGCTTTTAAATCGCACGATTCAACCGGCCCGTCCAGGCCAAAAGATGATTTTTATTTCATCCAGCAGGAAGATCCTGAAAAGGTTCTGAAAATTATATTGGAACTCACCAAGGAGAGGATACCACGCAGTTTTGGTTTTGATCCGGTTGACGAAATTCAGGTGTTGACGCCCATGCATAAGGGTGTTGTAGGAGCCGGGAACCTTAACAACAAATTGCAGGAAGTGCTCAATCCGGGCGAAGACATTGTGGTACGTGGAAACCGGCGTTACCGGCTCAACGATAAAGTAATGCAAATCAAGAATAATTATGACAAAGAGGTTTTCAACGGTGACATCGGAAGGATCACCAGGATCGAGCCGATTGATCAGGAAGTTATCATATCATTTGACGATCGTAAGGTTTCCTATGATTTTACAGATCTGGATGAAATTGTTCTATCATACGCGGTTTCCGTGCACAAGTCACAAGGCTCTGAATATCTCGCCGTGGTTATCCCTATCCTGACCCAGCATTATATACTTCTTCAGCGAGATCTGATTTACACGGCAGTTACACGGGGACGTAAACTGGTCGTGATGGTGGGTACTCGGAAAGCGTTGGCCATCGGAGTAAAAAATGACAAAACCCAAAAGCGGTATACATATTTAAGACACAGAATGGGTTGACTGGTACCTTAATAATTGATTTTGTGTTTTTTGTGGCAAAAATAGTTTTGATGGTTTCGTAAAAAGTACAATTTGCTCGCTCTGTGACCATTTTTGGGATTCCTGAAAAGCTTCTCTAAATTGCAAGAACTCGGGCTATCGCCCTCAAACAGCTTGCAATTTTTAACGTTCAGCTTTTCATGAATCTTTTTCCAAAAATGCTCAATCTCGCTCGCAAATGGCCTTTTACGAGTTTATTAATTTTAATCAACTTGAATATTAATTGAAGATTTCAGATTTAAGGAATTATGCCAATTATATAAAAAGATAGAGCGAAGCGACTTCATTAAATCGTCAATATTCAATATTCAATTGCAAGGGCGAAGCGAATTCATTAAATCGTCAATCGTCAATATTAAATATTCAATTCCAATGGCAAAGCGACTTCCACAAATCTGAAATCATCAATCTGCGATCTACAATCCCTTGGTCCAGGTTAGGTGATCTTTTATTGCAAATTGAAGCTTCCCATGCTATTTGTGATAAATTCATCAAGCTTAATCCTTCAATAAGATAGGATAGACAAAAGAAAAAGGAGTGACTATGGATTTTACCTTTTCCACCGAACAGGAGATCTTGCGTGAATCGGTTCGAAGTTTTGCCGAAAAAGAGATCAAACCTGTGGCAAGTGAGCTGGATAATAAGGAGGAATTCTCATATGAAACGATGCAAAAAATGGCTGAACTCGGACTTTTCGGGATATTTGTTTCCGAGGAATACGGCGGTCAGGGCATGGACTATATATCCTATATCATCGCAACTGAAGAGATTGCAAGGGCAGATGGTTCTCATGCGGCTACAGTGGCTGCAGGAAATTCATTAGGAATCGGCCCTATATATTATTTTGGAAATGAAGAACAGAAACGAAGATATCTTCCAAAACTTTGTAAAGGAGAGACCCTCTGGGCCTTTGGTTTAACCGAACCCAATGCCGGTTCAGATTCTGCAAATACCAAGACAAACGCTGTTTTAGATGGTAATGAATGGGTCATAAACGGCAGCAAGATTTTCATTACTAATGCCTCCACAAAAATCAGTGCAGGAACAACGGTTTTATGCCGAACCGACACCAGGGACGACGGAAGGCCTGAACTCTCCAGCATCCTTGTAGAAGCGGGCACTAGCGGATATATTACTAAGGAGATGCATGGCAAAATGATGTGGCGGGGTTCTAATACCAGTGAGCTTTATTTCGAGGATTGTCGTGTCCCCAAGGAGAATCTTCTGGGCACCAGAGGTCATGGATTCCACCAGATGATGCAAACTTTAGATGGAGGCCGTCTGTCCATTGGGGCAATGGGTCTGGGAGGCGCTCAGGGCTGTTTTGATATGGCGCTCAAATATAGTAGTGAAAGGGAGCAGTTTGGAAGACCTATATCAAATTTTCAGATAAATGCTTTTAAACTGGCTGACATGGCTCTTGAAATCGAATGTGCCCGTCTTCTCCTATACAAAGCCTGCTGGTTGCGAGACAACAACAAACCGTTTTCAAAGGAAGCGGCCATGGCCAAACTTTACTGCTCCGAAGTCATGTATCGATGCGCCAATCATGCGGTTCAGCTACATGGAGGTTACGGTCTAATGAAAGAATATGATGTGGAAAGGTTTTACAGGGATCAAAAACTTTTAGATATTGGTGAAGGAACCTCTGAGGTGCAGCGTATTGTAATTGCGAGACACATTGGGGCAAGGTGTTTATAGTTTCTTAGTTTTGAAATTTGTGCTTTTTGTGGCAATAAATTTTAGCCGGTATTGTATCTCTATTTCGAACAATTTCAGATTTTAAATTTAAGGAATTATGCCAATTATATAAAAAGATAGAGCGAAGTGACTTCATTAAATCGTCAATCGTCAATATTCAATTGCAAGGGCAAAGCGACTTCCACAAATCTGAAATCATCAATCTACAATCTACAATCCCTTGTGCCGGCTTGTCCGGGTTAGGAGAATAAGATGGAAAACTCTAATAAAAAGCATCATATAAACGTTGACTTCTTTGAAAATCTCACGGGTGATATTTCCGCAACCCCTGATAAAAGTATGGATGAAATAGGCGTTCGGGTCAAAAAACTGAGGGAAGAAAAGAACCTGTCGCTTGATGAGTTGTCAAAACTGACGGGCTTTGGTGTAGATTTTCTTGAAAGCATAGAATCAAATAAAGTACAACCCCAACTCGGTACGGCGATTAAACTATCAAAGGCACTTGACAGCGCCTTCAGTCGTCTTGTCTCAGGGGTTGGCGATAAACTCTATTCTGTTACCCGAAAAAGTGAGGAAAAACCGGTATCAAGATCCACATCCCAAAAAGGGAAAAAACAGATTTATGAATATAAGAGTCTCGCTGCTGAGGTAAAAGGTCGTCATATGGAGGCCCTAATAGTACAACTTGAAGAAAATCCCGGCGAAGAAATGTCCGTGCATGAAGGAGAAGAATTTATTTATATCTTGGACGGTGCTGCCGTTTTGAAAATCGGAGAAGACGTTTTCGACTTAAATCCCGGTGACAGTGTCTATTATCTTTCGACCACACCTCATCTCATTGCTTCAAAAAGAGGAAAAACAACTATATTGGCTGTGATTTACGAAGACTAATATCCTTAAACTCTAATTGAGCGAAAATAATGCTCAATTAGGCGTTAATTGTTAATAGTTATTCGTTATTAGAATTTGATGATCGTCTCATTTTATAAATCTATGATTGATGAAATCTAAAAACGGATTTTATTCTTTTTAAACGATTAACTGATAACAAATAACGAATAACTCTCAATTGGGGTTAAATTGAGCAAGTCTATTCATACCAGGAAAGAATTTTAGTAAGCTCCTCCCGATCCGTTTTAAAAGCATTTGCCGACGATTTTTCATCCGCATATCCCAAGGCAATACTCAGCACAATCTTCTTTTCCTTTGAAATATTGAGCACATCTGCAATATCATCTTCATATGTAGTGATTAGTCCTATGGGACATGTGGCCAGTCCTTTGGCATGAGCGGCAAGCAACAAATAGGACACACACAGCCCTATATCCAAATATTGTATTTGAGGAAACACCCTATCAATCGTGACGATAATAGCTACCGGCGCACCATAAAAGGAACAGCTCCCTTCTTCAATAAACTTATTAAAAGTCAAACCAAGTTTAAAAATGTGAGGTTTCATAATTTCTAAAACCTTTCGACTGCGCCCGGCAAATTTTTCCGGTAAGGGTTTTGACGTTCCGGGCCCGCAGGATACTTTTTGCTCGGCGTGAACCTTTTTCAGACGGGTAACCAACCGATCCTTCTCTTCACCATATGTGATCACAAATTCCCACGGTTGCAGGTTTATGGCTGAGGGGGCCATGCTTGCATATGTAAATATCTCTTCGATATCATTACGTGAAACCGGTTTATCCAGGAAAGCCCTTATGCTTTTTCTTTCTTGCATTACTGAAAATATGTCCATTTTAAGCTCCTTACTTAGTTATTCTTATTTTACATAATAGTTTGCAGGGGGATCATATTACCACGAAATACGTGAAGGTACACGAATATTTTATATATTTTCTTCTTTTTCTTCGTGGCCTTCTCTCATTCTTGCTTGACACTAAAAGGCTGCGATTATACTTTTAGAGTAATTCTCAAAATAGCGTTCCGTTACAAATACTGTATGCAGCGTCTGGGTTTCCGAGCGAATCCATTTGGGGACATTTGATTCAGCGTTCTCGGCGAAGCGGAGCGTAAAAATTGAAGCTGTTTGAGTCCCGAGCATAGCGAGGTCGAGTTCTTTAATTTTAGCGCAGCGAGCCATAGAACGCTTCAAATGGACCCAGGATGAGTACGGAAGCTTAGACGCGGTTCAATCGGAACATATTTATGACAACCGGTATAAAAGTGAAATACAAAACGTTTAGCATTTTGCAAAGGTCTCGAGGGAGAAAAAATGGAAAGAGCAATATTGTGGTTTAAGTGTGCGGCGGTGCATGACCCGGTACGACCCGTTATTAAGAAACCGGCCGTCATCGGGTGGGAGGCAAAACACCGCGAGATAGATTTAGTTATTGAACGACCTTTAAGAGGAGAAGAGTTACTTCAGCGCATGAATGGATGGTTTACTGTTGATGTTTACAAAGCCGTTGAAATTATCCGGCAACACGGCAAACTGAAACTGCTGGATGATTACGATCTGGTGGTAGAGACAAATGACATGGATGAAATGAATTCAATTTCAAATAAGCTGACCGAAGCTTTTTGTGAAGAAGCTTGGGTTGAGCATATGCCCAAAACAAGATTAGAATAATGGATTGATTTAGGGTTAGAGGACTCTCCGCGCCTTCCAGAAAATTTTACGCCAATAAGGGGAATTAATATTCGATATCATGACACCTCTTGAAGAGGAAGCATGTACGAATTCACCACTACCCAGGTAGACACCAACATGACGTTTCCTGTTTGGTGGTCGGAAAAAGACAAGATCCCCCGGACGGATTCGGCTTCGCGAAACGAAAATTCCAGCCCTCGCCTGATCTTTTGTCAAACGGGGTAGGCGAATATCAAAAACATTTTTATAAAGCTGCAACACAAGACCGGAACAGTCAACGCCCTTACGGCTGGTTCCCGCCGACCGATATGGAGTTCCTTTCCATCGATTTGCCTCAGCGCGAAGCAGCTGCTCTATCTTCTTTGGCTTTGTTCGATAATGATTTGTTTTTAATGATGCGGTTGGTGTTGAAGCGCAACCGGTCAACGCAAATACAATGCAAAAAACCGTTAACGCAATCAGAATGGGAAAACGGTTTTTATTAGTGATAAAATATGAATAGGAACTTAAATTTTTAAGATTACAGTGGAGATCCAAGTTCCTACCTTTCAAAGTGAGACCTTTGCAAAACGCCCCCTTTTGCTCAATTTCCGTGTCAGGCTCAAATTTTAATCCTCAAAATACTCAATGTATTCCTGTGGTTAAAATTTTCGCCTTCCTTGAACTTGAACAAAATTGAGCATTTTTCAAAGGTCTCAAAGTGAAATGCCAATATCAATCCATTTCCTCAAAAATATCTTTTTTCTCTTTCTTTTCTCTATTTTTTCTTACCTTTCCTCTCATTTCGTCCATAAGATCTTCCATATCTTCCATTGATAATTTCATTCCCTCTTCTATCATGGCATTGAATTCAGCATGTATCATCTCAATATTATCTAACTGCTCCAATATGAATTCTTTCCCACGAAATTTCTTTGATAATACAGGATCTTTTGCCAAATCCCCGTAGTGAGAGAAAAGGCCAAAATGGCATTCTAATCGGTTACCGGAAAAGGCGATCTTTTTGTTCAATTCTAATATTTCTCTGTTAATCTCACTGATTTTAGACATATACGACTCGTATTCTACATCGTCACCGCTTTCCTCAGCATCCTTCGCTAATGATAAATATCTTTTTTTCTTTTCTTTTAATTCAGTGATCCTATCGACAAGATCTTTTAAAGAATCTCTTCGTTTATATATCTCATCGTGTATATGGCCGCCATATTTTCTACCATCTGCAAATAGATTTTTTCGTGAATTTGATTCTATTTCATCCCACTCAGGCTTAAAATCAACTTCTGTTTTGATATCTTTTACGTCAAAGGAAATTTGAGTTCCTTGATTCGAAGAGAGGATGCTTTGATTTTCTTCATTATCCACATTAATTTTACCGGAATCCACCACTACTATCATCGTTCCATCTTCATAAGCGGCTACCTCGATTTCCGTTCCTCTCACGCCAATAACAGCAGTTACTGAATGGACTTCAAACCCTCTCTTTTGCGCAATCTTCTTTTTTACTTTATTCCATATTTTTCCAAAGAACAATAGGACTGAGTTCTTCTTTTCTAAAGGGGAGATAATACTATTTAGAGCGACACGGGTATTAGAATGAACTTTCAGGAGGGTTTCATCAATTAAGGCTACCGTTGCTTCACTGTCTTTTTTTGTCATTATATAATCTCCAAAATTGACAGTCATATTGATCTTAGCTTTTTTCCATACAATTTCTTTTGCGCCTTTTACATAAACGTTTCCAAAACGAGAAATGATCTTACCTAACATTTTTTGCTTTGCAGAACACACTTGTATGAAAACAAAAGAAATAATAATAGAAATGAAAAAGCATAAAAATAGTTTTTGTTTGATAACTACACCCCCTTTGTTTCGAGACCTTTTAAAGGCTTTGCCGGTGCTGGACTAGTTACTGAAATGTAACCAAATTCCGACGTTCTCTCTTTTCCGCAGGAAATGGCCGATGATTCAAAAATAGTTGTAAAATTTCTATTAATCCTGATAAGTTTAGCAAGATTTAAATTATTTTTCAAGTATATTTACTGAATTTCAGATATGATGATTTTGTAAAAAGTACAATTTGCTCGCTCTGTGACCATTTTTGGGATTCCTGAAAAGCTTCTCTAAATTGCAAGAACTCGGGCTAACACCCTCAAATCCCTCTTTAACGGGACAATTTTTAACGTTTAGCTTTTCATGAATCTTTTTCCAAAAATGCTCAATCTCGCTAGCAAATTACTTTTTACGAGTTTATCAGATATAGTTATGGTGTTTGCCAAAATAACGTTCCGTTTCAAAGAATGTATGCAGCGTCTGAGCTTCC
>CAZQOH010000068.1:0-9243 GCA_964594355.1 uncultured Desulfobacterales bacterium | reverse complement strand
AAATACTAAAGTATGCCGCGTACTTTAGTATTTAAGAAACCCGCACGGAATAAATCCCGACGGTAGACAAGTTGTCTGGGACTTTATTATGCGGCAGATGAGTGTGTCTACAGAAAGGAGACGAAGATGGAGATGAAAAAAGTGCTGGCAGGATGGAGCAAGATCTGCCCAGGCTGCAATATTGGACGCAAATATCCGGATTCATTTATTGGCAAGAAAGTGAGGAGTCACTGGGAAAAAGGTTGCACCTCGTATAACGCCTATGTTGAGGTGTACGGCAGTGACGAGCCCTCACCGAAGAAGAGCAAGGAAAAATCCGACGATAAGTGATTTCGCCGGTGTGTTCGTCACTTTTAATTGTACAAAAACCCGTTAAAATTTGAATAAATATTTTACTTGACAGACAAATATCATTTCACTACACATTAAAATAAGTAATATTTATTATGAGACCTTTGCAAAACGCCTCCTTTTGCCCAATTTCTGTGTCAGGCTCAAATTTTAATCCTCAAAATACTAAATGTATTCCTGTGGTTAAAATTTTCGCCTTCCTTGAACTTAAACAAAATTGAGCATTTTTCAAAGTCTCATTATTTAATCTTGATCATTGAAGCCATGGCTTCCGAAGAACATGGGGCTATAGGAAGCTCTGGTTGAGTATCCTTGGCCCCATCAAATTTAAAAAGAAAGGAGACTACGATGGCTAAAAAGAAAAAGAAAAAAAAGGGCAAGGGCAAAAAAAAGGGCAAGGGCAAAAAATAAGTGAAGCCTTGAGGCCACAAATTATTTCATGTGGCATGTTAAGGTCACTTGACGTAAACCAGAAAAAAAGGGTAGTCTCGCCTCACGGCTTGACTGCCCTTTTTCTTTCAGCTTTTTTTTAATATGATGTGTATTTCAATAAAAAAATATTGGGAACTTAGACTGGAGAATTGTAAGCTTGCTCTAGAAAAAAATAATTTTGATGTCTTTATTGCGGATGATCCTGTTGATGCAAAAGAAATAGTAATAAATAATATTTTACCTGAAATTGATGTAAAGAGTGTGTCCTGGGGTGATTCTTTAACGCTATATTCAACAGGTATATTAGAAATTTTTAAACAAAATCCGAACATACATGTAATCGAAACCTTTGATGAGGAAACATCCCGTGAAGAAATCATGGAGCGTCGTAGAAAAGCATTATTAGTTGATCTATTTTTCACTGGAACGAATGCAGTAACAGAAACAGGCATTCTCGTAAATCTTGATATGGTAGGAAATCGTGTTGCCGGTATTGTTTTCGGTCCCAGTTATGTTGTCCTTACGGTTGGCCGTAATAAGATCGTCTCCGATCTTAATGAAGCTATGAGACGTATAAAGAATTTCGCTGCTCCAACTAATGCTATCAGACATCATATAAAAACTCCTTGTGTAAAAACTTCTTATTGTATGAACTGTAAAAGCCCTGGTCGAATTTGTAATATATGGACAATAAATGAAAAATCATTTCCAAAGGGCAGAATAAAAGTCATTTTGATAAACAAGGATCTTGGATTATGAAGATATCTTGTATATTTAACCGGTATAACCATATGAGGTGTTTAAATGACAGAAAAACTTGATCAAAATGAGCTGGCTGGTTTTGAAGAACTATTGGTTTCAAATACCATACAGATGGATGCCGTCATCCAGTTACTTATTGAGAAAGACCTTTTCACAAAAGAAGAATTTTTTGAAATGCTGAAAAGAGTCCAGACAGAATATCAGGAAACAAAGTGAAGGCATCCAATGATGAAAAAATTGTTTAACAGCATGTTTTTTTCAAATAAAGGTTCTATATTATATTGCAAATACAAGTTTGATGGTTTCGTAAAAAGTACAATTTACTCGCTCTGTGACCATTTTTGGGATTCCTGAAAAGCTTCTCTAAATTGCAAGAACTCGGGTTAACGCCCTCAAAATTAAAGCATTCATTGATACAGGAATACGGGGGAATGATATGCGCTCGGCACGTACTTCTTTAACAATCTTATCTTTATTTATTTTTTTGACTTACACAACAAACTCATCATTTGCGCAGCAGAATGATACAACCGGGGAAAGAGCAAAGGAAATCTTGCGCTATGTGGATGATATGTGGCGTGGCACTTCCTCTCACACAATATTGACTATGCAAGTTAAAACCGCCCATTATACACGTAATATGCGGCTCGAGGGCTGGTCCAAGGGAAAGGAAAAAACTCTTGTGCGCATCCTTACACCGCTCAAGGAAAAGGGGACAGCAACCTTGAAGTCCGGGAATAATATTTACAGTTATTTGCCACGTACCGATCGCACGATTCGCCTGACTTCGGGCATGATGATGGGTTCCTGGATGGGTAGCCATTTTACCAATGATGACCTGGTAAAGGAATCACGCATGGAGGAGGACTATGACATTACCATTTCCTTTGAAGGTAAAAAGAACAACCAGAACATCATCGAATTTACGCTCATCCCTAAACCCGATGCAGCTGTGGTCTGGGGTAAAGTCGTATTGACGATACTGGCTAACGGTTACCTGCCATTGATTCAGAATTATTATGATGAGGACATGAACATCGCGCGCACTATGACCTTTAGCAAAATAGAATTATTCGCCGACAGGAGGATACCGTCAGTCATGCGTGTGATCCCCGCGGACAAAACAAATGAATATACGGAACTCGTTTATGAAAAAATGGAATTTAATATCAAGCTGAGCAACGCGTTCTTTTCACTTACGCGCTTGAAGCGCAAGTAGCCGACAATATGAATAAGTGAAACCCTGAGGTTATCCATGAAAATCATTTCTATGGCACGGCGTAATGTGTTTCGTAATTGGCGCAGGACATTGGTAACCACGCTGGCCATGGGCTTTGCAGGGTTCATTATGATCCTATTTGCTGCATTGATGGAAGGGCTTCTTCAAACAAGTGAACGAAATGCAGTATCCATGAATCTGGGCGACATTCAAATTCACGCTGAAGGTTACCGTGACGATCCGGATTTGTATAAGCGCATCGAAAACGCAGACGACCTTGTGAGTCAGTTACAAAAGGCTGGTTTCCATGCCACCTCGCGAGTGTACGGCTTTGGATTGGCTGCCGCCGGTTCCACTTCATCCGGGGTACAACTAAGAGGCATAAACCTGACAAACGAAGCTACGGTGACCCAGGTCCACAAGCACATAATGCAAGGAAACTGGCTTGTCGATAATGATCCCAAAGGTGTCGTCATAGGTAAAAAACTGGCTCGTACTTTAGGGGTCAAGCCCGGTGACGAAATTGTCATTATCGGACAGGCCGCTGACGGTTCCATGGCGAATGATCTCTATACAGTTCGGGGGATACTTAAATCCGTAGGTGAGGACGTTGATCGTGCCGGTTTTTTCATGGTGGAACGTTCCTTCCGTGAGTTGATGGTTCTTCAGCGAGGGGCGCACGAAATTTCGGTGATGCGATCTGATCGAAGTGATGATTTGGAAGCTGCAACAGCGCAAGTGTCCGCACTGGCATTGGGATATGAAACCAAGAATTGGCGACAGCTGCAACCGATTATTGCCAGAATTTTAGATCTGGCGGATGCTCAAACGATCATTATGGTCTTGATCACTTATGTAGCTGTAGCCATGTTGGTCCTCAACGCAATGTTAATGAGTGTATTCGAACGCATCCGCGAGTTAGGTATAATGAAGGCCATGGGCGTTACACCCTGGCAGATCACGTTGCTGATTTACGCGGAAACAATGATTCAGGTGACAGTAGCTAGTGTTATTGCGTTTTTATCGGGCTGGTCACTATCAAATTATTACAAGGTCAACGGCATTGATCTATCTTCGATTTCCAGCGGCGCATCCTTTGGCGGCGTGGCGATAGATCCCATCTGGTACGCACATGTGACAACGGAAGCCGTGCTAATCCCTATAGTGTTTCTTTTCATTATTGCAGTTGTGGCCGTGATCTACCCGGCAATTAAGGCGGCAGTTATTCGGCCTGTCAAAGCGATTCATTATCACTAATGTTCGGTTTATAAGCTGAACATATTGGAAAATAGGAAAAAGAAATGAAATTTGGCAAGATGGCATGGCGCAATCTCTGGCGAAGGAAGCGCCGCACCTTGATTACCGGTTTTTCCATTGGTTTCGGTGTATTGCTATCTGTTACTTTTACAGGAACGGGTGACTATGGCTACACTAACATGATTAATGCCGGTGCTAGCATGGGCTTTGGGCATGTGACAATAGAACCGCACGGTTACAACCAGACGCCTGCTTTGGATAAAAGACTGCTAAAAACCGAGCAAATCCGTGAGCAAGTGCTGACCATGCCGGGGATAAGCGATGCCGTTGTCAGGATCATGGGTCAGGCTATGTTCGCCAGTGCAAGCAAAACCGTTGGTGGCATGTTCATGGCCGTCGATCCCGCCCAGGAATCTACTGAACAGAACTTGTTGCTTCGTTCCCTGGTGCAGGGACAGTTGTTTCCACAAGCGGATGGCCGGGGTGTGGTTATTGGAAACAAAATGGCGGAAAAGCTCAATCTGCGCATCGGTAAGAAATTGGTTTATACTACAACCGATGTCAGCGGAGAGATTGTCAGTGAGATCGCCCGTGTTGCCGGAATATTTAAAACGGGTGTTATTGAAGTGGATGGTTCCATGGTGTTGTTGCCTATCAACAGCGTACGTACAACATTACACTATGATTCCCAGGATGCCACTTTAGTGTCTGTTATCATAAATGACCAGCGGTATTCCGAAGAGATGCGGGATAAAATTGACGCAATGGTGGGAAATCCACGGCGGGAGGTCCTGACCTGGAAGCAAACCCAGTCGGAGCTTGCAGGGATTATCACTATGGACAAGAGTGGAAATTATATTATGCAGATACTGATAGGGCTCTTAATTGCGGCAGGCATATTGAATACCTTGCTTATGAGCGTACTGGAACGGAGCAGGGAGTTTGGTGTCATGATGGCAATCGGCATGTCGCCAAAAACTCTTTTTAAGCTTGTGCTGGTTGAATCCTTTTGGTTGGCACTTATAGGATTGGTGTTGGGAATCATTATCACTATCCCCTGGTACGCTTACCTGCACTATGTGGGTCTCGATTTTAGTGGGGCAATAGGAGAAGACTACAGCGCGGGTGGTGTTCTTGTAGATCCCTTGATTAGGATCAGGCTTTTTAAGGAAAGTATTATTGCCATACTCGCCGGTATATTTTCTTTGACTTTATTGTCGGGAATTTATCCGGCCTGGCGCGCCGGACGTACACCGCCTGTGGAAAGCTTGAGGGCAATGTAGTTTACGGGAGATAATATCATGCAGAACAATTCAATTGTTAAGCTCGAAGAAATCACAAAGATCTACCAACAGGGAAAAATAGAAGTACACGCGGTCGATGGATTGTCACTTAATATCGACAAGGGCGACTTCGCCGCCCTCTGTGGACCTTCGGGGTCAGGCAAGACCACGGTGCTGAATCTTATTGGTGGTCTGGATGTTCCCGCCACTGGAAGAGTATTTCTTGAAGATCAAGATCTTGCTACTCTCTCCCGCTCACAGGTTTCAAACATTCGCCGGGACCGTCTTGGATTTGTATTTCAGGCCTATAATCTTATCCCGGTGCTGACTGCATATGAAAATGCGGAGTTTGTATTAAAGTTGCAGGGCGTACCTGATCGCGAATGCCGTGACAGGGTAATGGAAATCCTAAAAGAGGTTGGGTTGGAAGGTCTGGAAAACCGACGACCCGATGAAATGTCAGGAGGCCAGCAACAGCGAGTAGCTATTGCGAGGGCTATCGTTACTCGACCAGCTATTGTTTTGGCAGATGAGCCCACTGCAAATGTCGATTCGTCGACAGCGGATGCCTTGCTGGATCTCATGCAACAACTCAATCAGGGCTACGGCGGTACCTTTCTATTTTCCACACATGACAGACGTGTGATGGACCGGGCACGCCGTCTTATTCGATTACGCGACGGCAAAATAGAAAGAGATGAGGTTCGTCGTTGAAACACACCACCAGAATACGATTGCCTGTCCTTTTATTTATTTTTACACTCTTATTCCTATTGTCGTCGGTTCCAGCCCGGGCTTTATATGAATGGCAAGGAGAAACCGGATCCTTTGAATTACACGGTCTGGTCAGGGGATTTGCCATTGCCTATGAAAATCCGAAAAATGACTTTTTCTATGAAGAAAAGTCGATTTCCGGTGCAGCTGCCATCGCCCGACTGCTCATTCAGGGGCAGGCTGGGGAGAACTTGGGCTTTAAAATCAACGTTTACCAGACCTATATCCCCGCATCATTGGCATCGGATCAAAACAATATGGACACGTCGTTGGATGTCGAACGAAGCTCCGTTTTAGAATGGAGTTTCAGTGACGACGAATACGTGCACTTTGCAATAGATAGGTTAAACGTCTTTTGGTCAAACAATCATATAGACCTTACTGTGGGACGCCAGCCCATCAATTTAGCGACTACATTCTATTTTTCGCCAAATGACTTTTTCGCCCCCTTTGCAGCACAAACATTTTATCGAGTTTATAAACCCGGTGTAGATGCCGTGCGGGGCGAGGTGCAACTGGGTAACTTTTCACAACTATCATTGATCAACGTTCTTGGTTATAAACAAGACCCTGACAGCGACACAGGTTGGAGCGAAGGTTCCGAAAGCGATCGTGCTTCTTATGTTAGCCGAATCTCCACGGTTATCTACGACTTCGAGTGGGCATTGATCGGCGGAGTTGTGCGTGAAGCAAACATCATAGGCGGCTCCATACAAGGAGAGCTGTTCCAGTGGATAGGTGTTCGTGCAGAAGGCCATGTTGCCGACCCTGATGATTCACAAAAGGATGCCTTCTCTGAGCTTTCTGTTGGCGTTGAACACCGTTGGGAGAGTAGCCTGGATCTCAGAGTGGAGCAGTACTATCACGGCAATGGCGCCGATTCCGTATCAGATTATGCCTCCACTCTCATTGCCGCTGATGGAGAGAGTGCTTATCTAGCTCGCAGCTATACCGCCCTTGGCGCAGGCTATGAATTAACACCATTATTGAACGCACAAATGCTGGTAATTGCCAACTTGATTGATTATTCCTATCTGTTGTCATTCCACTCCGTATATTCTCTATCAGATGAAGCCGAGCTTGCATTCAATTTCGGCATACCAATAGGGAAAGAGCCGGAAGGTACTGAGATTGAGAGCGAATTTGGGTTGTATCCATACTCGGTGAATATCGAATTACGTTGTTATTTCTAACCAGCAGATTATATCCAATGCTCTGATGTGAGACATTGTTAAAAAGTTTGCTTGCTTGGACAAAGTTATTTTAATAACTAATAAAAAATAATGAATAATATGAAAGCTGTTTAAATTGGTGCCGACGAAAATGTATTCAGGTACATTCGATTGTAGAAATATTTAAATGTAGATAATCAAGGAGGTTACTTATGACAGCCAAGCAGGTATTGGAAATGGGAAAGAAGGAAGGCGCAAAGGTGTTAGACGTGCGGTTTTTGGACTTCCCTGGTGTATGGCAACATTTTACGTTTCCGATTAGTGAATTAGACGAGTCAAGATTTGAGGATGGATTCGGCTTTGACGGATCAAGTATTCGAGGATGGCAGCCAATCCACACAAGTGATATGCTGGTTATTCCTGATCCAACAACAGCAAAAATGGATCCCTTCTATAAAGAGCCTACCCTTGTACTTATTGGTAATATCGTGGATCCGGTTACACATGAGCCCTATTCACGTGACCCGCGCTATATTGCACAAAAAGCAGAGGCATATTTAAAAAGCAGTGAAATCGGAGATACGGCACACTTCGGTCCTGAACCGGAATTTTTCATTTTTGATGATGTCCGCTTTGAATCAAGAAAAAACAGAGCGTTCTATGAAGTCGATTCAGAGGAGGGAATATGGAACAGCGGCAGAGATGAGTGCCCGAATCTTGGCTATAAGCCTCGTCACCAGGAAGGATATTTTCCAGTTCCCCCCATGGACAAATTCCAGGATCTTAGGACGGAGATGCTTCTTATTCTGGAAAGTCTTGGCATTGAGATTGAGTGCCAGCACCATGAAGCGGCAACAGGAGGTCAGGCAGAAATCGATATGCGTTTCAAGCCGCTTCTTCAGATGGGTGACCAACTCATGTGGTTTAAGTATGTATTAAAGAATGTTGCTTATAAACACAATCACACCGTTACCTTTATGCCGAAACCTCTTTTTGAAGACAATGGGACAGGTATGCATATCCATATCAGCATATGGAAAGAAGGTAAGCCTGTATTTGCCGGAGATAAGTATGCAGGGGTATCGCAGGAGGCACTCTACGCCATTGGTGGAATTTTAGGGCACTGTAAGGCTTTGTGTGCGTTCACGAATCCGACCACCAACTCTTACAAACGGCTTGTACCAGGCTTTGAAGCACCGGTAAATCTGGCATATTCAAGCCGAAACAGGAGCGCTGCCGTCCGTATTCCCATGTATTCACCGTCACCCAAAGCAAAACGGATTGAGTTCAGAACGCCGGATCCTTCCTGTAACGGGTATCTGGCTTTTTCGGCTATACTTATGGCTGTCATAGACGGAATAGAAAATAAGATGGATCCCGGTGAACCACTGGATAAGAACATATACAATCTTCCGCCGGAAGAACTGGCTGATATAGCTTCAGCACCAGGGTCTTTGGAAGAAGCACTATCGGCTTTAAATGATGACCAAGAGTTTTTGCTCAAAGGTGACGTGTTTACTAAAGATGTTATCGATATGTGGATTGAATACAAGACTAAAAATGAAGTTAATGAGGTAAATCTGCGCCCTCATCCCCATGAGTTCTTCCTCTATTTCGATATATAAACCGAAAAAAACATGGGGATCCGATTTGACGGCATTTATAAAAACTGTGTAAGAAACGAACGAAAGATCATAACTGCTCAGGAATCTTGTCACTATACCGGTTGTCATAATTATGTTCCGATTGACCAGCGTCTGAACTTCCGAGCTAATCGTGGGTACATTTGAAGCGTTCTATCCCGCATTTCTCATGAAGAATTTATTCTACGATTAGTAACATAAAAATTAATTATAATATCAATTAAATACATAGATTATAAATTTTCATATAGATGAACATGCTATAATCGGAAGAAATCATTTTTAGAATAAATTCTTCACCCTTCGGGCAAGCCTGATTTACCCATTTGCTGCGTTATAAGGGGTTTTCG
>CAZQOH010000067.1:0-9254 GCA_964594355.1 uncultured Desulfobacterales bacterium | reverse complement strand
GAGCTCGGAAGTTTAGACGCTGGTCAATCGGAACATATTTATGACAACCGGTATATAATTTAAAAAGACTGATTATGATATTTTTTAGATAGGATTTTCAGGTTGATCATTATAAGAATCTTGTAAATCCTGTTAATCCTGTCAAAAAACGAATAATAAGCATAGGTGAGGCTATGAAATGCCCGGGACAGGACAGCCGATATTGGAAACCGGGGGCCATTTTTAATGAAAAATGTCCCAAATGCGGTAATTCCGTGGAATTTTTCAAAGACGACACTTCCCGTAAATGCGATAAATGCGGGCACAGGTTTGTAAATCCGAAAATGGATTTCGGATGTGCTTCATATTGTCAATATGCAGAACAGTGCCTGGGAACACTTCCGCCTGAGCTTGTTGCTCAGAAAGAAGAACTTTTAAAGGATCGGGTGGCAATAGCTATGAAACTGTATTTCAAGATGGATTTTAAACGGATCGGGCATGCAACCCGGGTAGCACGCTACGCAGAGCGGATCGGCATGAAGGAAAAGGGAAATCTTGCAGTGATTTTACCGGCTGCATATCTTCATAATATCGGTATTCATGAAGCAGAGCGCAAATATGGAAGTACGGCGTCCAAATATCAAGAAAAGGAAGGTCCGGAAATTGCCAAGTCTATAATGATAAAGATGGGAGCAAAAGAAGAATTAATAGAGGAGGTGAGTGATATCGTAGGGCATCACCATCATCCCCGTACGAACGAAACCACAAACTTTAAAGTGGTTTATGATTCGGATCTTATTGTGAATCTCGAGGATGAACAGAGCGAAAACCCTATGGATTCGGGAAAATTGGCCGATTTAATTAAAAAGTCGTTTCTGACTGAAGGAGGCCGTGAAGAAGCAAGAAAGGTACTACTGAACTAATGCGCTAATTAACAAATCAACAACTTAACTAGATCTAAACATAAGGAGTATTTATGAAAACACTACGAAAAATAATAGAAATTGATGAAGAACTATGTGACGGATGCGGCGTATGCGTGCCGTCTTGTGCCGAAGGTGCGCTTCAGATTGTGGACGGCAAGGTAAAGGTTGTTTCTGACAACCTGTGTGATGGGCTTGGCGCCTGTCTGGGAGAATGCCCTACCGGTGCACTTAAGGTTATTGAGCGGAAAGCAGAGGAATTTAATGAAGAAGCTGTTGAAGAACACCTGGAGGAAACAGAAAAAAACAAGAAAAAAGAAGAAGCAATAATGCCCTGCGGATGTCCGTCAACCCAAATCCAGAACTTTATGTCGGCTGATCCTTGTCGGGAGGCCAATATACCTGCTACCATCGATAGCGAGGTTGAATCGGCACTATCCCACTGGCCGGTTCAGATAAGACTAGTACCTCCTACGGCGCCGTTTCTTAAGGGTGCGGATCTTCTTGTCCCGGCAGATTGTGTTCCCCTGGCTTTTCCAAATCTTCACAGGGAATTCTTAAAAGGAAAAGCGGTAGCCATGGGATGTCCTAAATTCGATGATATTCAGGAGTATATCGACAAATTTACGGAGATCTTCAAAATTGCGGACATCAAAAGCATTACTACGGTTGTAATGGAGGTGCCGTGCTGCTCCGGTCTTCCAATCTTGGTAAAGAAGGGATTGGAAGCATCCGGCAAGAAAATACACATGGAAGAGGTGGTCATCAGCATAAGGGGTAAAATTTTGGAACGAATTAAAAGTTGACTTGATTTCTCCCATGAAGGCTTATATGATTTTCATTACTATCAGGCCTTTAAAACACAAGGACACAAAGAGAATTGTAACCGCATAAAAATTTATAATCTATGTATTTAATAATCATAGGATAAATTCTTCATGAGAATTGCGGGTTAGTGTCTCTGTGGTAAACTATTGGGTTAAATCATTGCCGGGCGTACAAAAGAAATTAAAAGAAATTGAATCCCTTTTACCAAAGACATTAGGGATTGACCGTTATAAAATAAAGCGTGAAATCAATAGATTAAGACGGTATAGTATTGATTTCTCATCAGCTGAAAAAACACAAAAAAGATACCGTCATCTTGAAAATCAGCTTCAATCATCCATCAAAAGAAGGTTGTGGCGAAAAGAAAACCTGCCCAAACCTGCCTATATTGATAGCCTTCCTATTACCGCAAAAAAGAACGAAATAATTAATTCTATCTTAAAACACCAGGTGCTCATCATATCGGGCGAGACTGGTTCCGGTAAGACCACCCAGATACCCAAGTTTTGCCTTGCTGCAGGAAGAGGGATAGACGGCAAGATCGGCTGTACACAGCCAAGACGAATCGCTGCCACGACTGTAGCTCACCGTATAGCAGAAGAACTTGGTGAAAAGCTCGGCAAATCAGTTGGCTACAAAATAAGGTTCAAAGACAGAACCAGCCGTGATTCATTTATAAAGATCGTGACTGACGGGATTCTTCTCGCTGAAACCCAGAACGATCTTTATTTGAATGAATACGATACAATAATAGTAGATGAGGCACATGAAAGAAGTCTCAACATTGATTTTGTTTTGGGAATTTTAAAGACACTCATAAAAAAAAGAAAAGATCTTAAACTGATTATAACCTCTGCAACCATAGATACGGAAAAGTTTTCAAAAGCATTTAACAATGCACCCATAATAGAGGTATCAGGTCGTATGTATCCGGTTGAGGTGCAATATTTTTCCACGGAACACGAAAAAGAAAAAGATGATGATCAAACCCATGTTGAGTTGGCTCTAAATGCTGTTGGTAAGCTTCAAAAGCAAAGTTCTTTTGGTGACATTCTTATTTTTATGCCGACTGAACAGGATATCCGTGAAACCTGTGATATGCTTGAAGGTAAAGATTACAAAAGCTCCATTGTTCTTCCTTTATTTGCAAGGCTTTCAGGTTCTGAGCAATCGAGGATTTTTTCACGCCCGCCCGGCAGAAAAATTATAGTTTCAACAAACGTTGCCGAGACTTCGATAACTATTCCGGGTATTAAATATGTAATCGATACCGGTCTTGCGCGTATTCCCCAATATACACCGAGAACAAGAACCACCTCACTTCCGGTCTCATCCATATCAAGAAGCAGTGCAGACCAGAGAAAAGGCAGGTGCGGAAGGGTGGAAAACGGAATTTGCATACGACTCTTTTCTGAAGAGAATTATACCTCTCGTCCTTTTTTTACGTTACCGGAGATTTTAAGGGCTAACCTTGCAGAAGTTATCCTAAGGATGATCGACCGAAAATTGGGCGATATATCAGTTTTTCCATTTATAGACAGACCTGACCCAAAGAGTGTAAGGGACGGATTTGAACTTCTCTCGGAACTCGGTGCCATTGTCAGAGGACAGGAGTCAGATGATGGAGGACAGAAGGCAGAGAGCGGAGGGCGGAGGGCAGAGGGAGGAGAGCAGAGGATGGAGAACGGATTTTTTATTACTGAAAAGGGAAAGATTATGGCAAAGATGCCGGTTGATCCCAGACTTTCCCGCATGCTCATCGAGGCGCAAAAAGAGGGATGTATTAAAGAGATCGCTATTATCGCCTCTGTTTTAAGTTTACAGGATCCTCGAGAAAGACCGACGGAAAAACACGAAGAGGCCGATCAAATACATGCAGCTTTCAATGATCCTTCTTCCGATTTTATTACCTTTATTAACATATGGAACAGATATCATGAAACCTGGCGAAAAGAAAAAAGCACGAACAAGATGAAACGATTCTGTAAAGCGAACTTCCTCTCTTTTAAACGTGTGAGGGAATGGCGTGATATACATACTCAGATTTCGGATATCCTGAAAGAGTACGGAATGTGGAATGCTGAATGCGAAACACCTGCTGCCTCAAATTCCGAATTGGAATTTCAGAGTCCGGCATATGAAAGAATCCACAAATCGATTTTGAGCGGATTTATATCCAATATCGCCATGAAGAAGGAAAAAAACATATTCACTGCGGCAAAAGGAAAAGAGGTAATGATATTTCCGGGGTCCGGTCTTTTTAATAAGGCCGGCAAATGGATAGTTGCAGCGGAAATGGTAAAGACATCAAGGCTCTTTGCCAGAACAACGGCAAATATAGCCGACAGTTGGTTGGAAGATCTGGGAAAAGCACAATGTAAATATACATATATGCATCCTCATTGGGAAAGGAACAGAGGCGAAGTAATTGCTTTGGAGCAGGTAAGCCTATATGGTCTTATCATCGTTTCCAACAGACGTGTGTCTTACGGCAGAATTAACCCTGACGAAGCAACGGATATATTTATCCAGGGTGCTCTTGTTGAAGGAGATGTGAAAAGACCGTTTCCATTTATGAAACATAACAAAAAACTTATTGATGAAATCGAAGACATGGAAAACAGGATCAGAAGAAGAAACATTTTAATCAGTGAGCATGATATGTTTCAATTTTATAAAAATAGGCTTGAGGGCATTTACAACATAAAGTCACTTGAGAAGTATATTAAGAAAAGGGAAGGGGACAGCTTCCTGAGGATGAAAAAAGAAGAACTCCTTTTATATTCTCCCGATGCAAAAGAGCTTTCTCTTTTTCCCGATAGTATTGAGTTTGAGAATAGAAGCTTTCAATGTACTTATAATTTTGATCCCGGGAAGGATGACGATGGTCTGACGGTTAAGATACCGTTGTCTCTATCCTCAATGGTTTCCACAGAATCGACGGATTGGCTTGTGCCCGGACTTTTCAGGGAAAAAATTGAAGCACTTATAAGGGGTCTTCCAAAGGCATATAGAAAAAAGCTTGTTCCTATTTCAAATACCGTAGACACTATTGTAAATGAGATTCCTAGAGGAGAAAAACCTCTGATAACGGAACTCGGCGAATTCATTTACAGACGCTTGGGCATTGATATACCTGCATCGGCATGGCCTCTTGATTCTTTACCGGATCATCTTAAGATGCGTATATCGATTATAGGTCCTAAAGGTGAGGAACTTTGTTCGGGTAGAGAAAAGAATATTCTCAATTTGAATAACATAATTGGAGCCGAACAAGGGGATTCCGATGAATTTGAATCCGCAAGAAAAGAATGGGAAAGAACGGGAATTAGAGAATGGAATTTTGGAGATCTGCCGGAAACCGTTTCCATAAAGGGAAGGGAAGGGACCCAGTGGGCTTTTTATCCAGGGCTGGAGATTGATGATGGAAGTGTTAATCTACGCCTTTTTCAACATAGAGACGAAGCCACAGAGTCCCATAAAAAAGGTGTTTCCGCTCTTTTTGAAATCTTTTTTTCAAAAGACCTGAAGTTTTTAAAAAAGATACTGATCCTGCCGAAAGATTTGATAAATACATCCAAATATTTCGGCGGTGTAAAGCAATTTGAAAAAAGGCTTTATGAAAGTATAATAATAGACCTTTTCCATAAGAATATACAGACTAAAGATGAATTTGTTTCTTATGCCGAATCAATGGCGCAGACTATTCTTAAAAACGGACAAATAAAATTGGATAGGGCCATACCTGTTCTTAAAGCCTACTATGATACAAGATCAATCATTTGTAGCCTGGAAAAGTCAGATAATGCAAATAGTGGTATTGACAAATTTCTTACCGGATTAAGGGAAGAACTCTCCAGGCTTGTACCGGAAACATTCATGGGGCTATATGATGATGAAAGGATGGTTCATATTCCAAGATATGTAAAGGCCATTGCCGTCCGTGCAAAAAGGGGCGTAGAGAATATTGAAAAAGACAAAACCAGGGCAAAGGAACTTAAGGTTTATTCAGACCGTCTGAATGGATTCCTTGATGAACTTTTACATCCGGTGTCAAATGAAAAGAGAAATGCTATAGAGAATTTCTTCTGGCTTCTTGAAGAATACAAAGTCTCTATTTTTGCCCAGGAGCTGAAAACACCCTTTCCTGTTTCAAAAAAGCGGCTTGAAAAAAAATTTAAGGAGATTGAAAGGATGATTTAGCAGGCAATACTCTATTGCGGTTCTCAAAAACATGTTCAGATTGACCCACGTCTGAACTTCCGAACTAATCGTGGGTACATTTGAAGCGTTCTATGGCTTGCTGCGCTAAAATTAAAGAACTCGACCTCGCTGCGCTTGGGACTCAAACAGCTTCAATTTTTACGCTCCGCTTCACCGAGAACGCTTAGTCAAATGTCCCCAAATTGATTCGCTCGGAAGCCCAGACGCTGCAATTCTTTGACGGACTGAACGCTTACAAAACAATACAAATACTTTTGAGCGTTACCAATTAATTAACGATCACCTATCACTCAAACATTTCGATACTCCGCGAACGAATATATGCAACCACTACTTTTAGAGAATTTACCATTTAACAGGAATACGCACCATATTTCCTGCCTTATTTTTGAAAAGGAGATATTTATTCTCTTTTCCAAAGATAAATAGGTCTCTTGTGATTGCCACATCATGTTTGCAATAATCGATAATTTTACGTATCAGTCCCTGTTTCCACCATCGAAGAGCCTGAAGACCGTCGGCACTCTTTTTTATATTAAGGGTTACCCTGGCTAAGTGATCCAGCGACAACCTGTAACCGAGGTGATTGTGTATCTCTTCAAGAATATCAAGGGTTGGAAGCTTTCTAAAGTCAAATTTCGAATATCCATCGAGCACACGGTAATCAAACCTCTTTATATTGAAACCTACAATAAGATCAAGGCTTCTCATATGCTCGATGAGCATGGGCACCTGATCTTCCAGAAATTCAAAAAATGTATCTTTCTTTGAATCATAAAGTACGACACAGCTTATACCCATTAAATCAGCTCTGTGCCACCCGCCGACTTCTTGCGCGGAACGTTGAGTTTCTATGTCAAAAACACCAAAATGAATGTTTTGTAAATCAGCTTTCTTAGTTTGCCTGTATGACGTATCCTGAGTGTGATTCAGCGCAATTCTTTGTTCCTCTTGGTCTTGCAAAGAATTGTTCCTTTCAGCCACGGAAACATTATACCGGTCTTTGGCAGCTTTCGAAGAAACACCATTTGTTTGAATTACATCCGGTTTGGGGACATCTTGTATCCTATCAAGAATAAAGATAGAGGCAGTCTTGTCAATGGGTCTGTTTCCGGAACCGCATTTTGGTGAGTGAACGCAGGAGGGACACCCGGATTCACAGGGACATTTCACAATAGTCTTCATGGTATATTCGAGGAGTTCCTCTGAACGGCTGAAAGCTTGTCTGCTGAGCCCTGCGCCGCCCGGGACACCGTCGTATATAAATATTGCAGCACTTTTGACCTGATTATGATACGGTGTCGAAATACCACCGAGATCATTGCGGTCCGTCATCACCAGAAGCGGAAAGATACCAATGGCGGCATGCTCCAGGGCGTGAATCCCGCCCATAAAATGCAAATACTCTGATATAGTCTCTTCCTGCACTTTTAAAGGAATTTTAAACCAGAGTCCGTCGGTTTCAAAAACCTGTGGAGGTAGATCCAGAGGGATTATGTTTAACCTTTTTTTTCTATGAATACTCCATTTTTCGTATCCTGTAACCTGTTCGGTTACTTTAAGTTGTCCCATAAAAATCGATGTTCCCCAAACGGGCTTTTCTTCATACACCTCCAGTATATCAGTCTTTTTATCGGATCTTACCCTTGTATAGTAATCGACCTTTGCCTTTGAGACCTTTATTGTCATTGTATCCGTATCAAGGTTGTTTACGAGGTAAGTATCTCCCATATGAAGATATATAGCGCCCGGGTGTGTCTCTTTAAAGGCTCTGAAGCCGTCTATCTCGCCTTTACTCTGTCCTGTTCTGCCGGATACAATGTTAAATCTGCTTCCGGTTCCTCTTAGATTAATATAACGCTGGGGAAATTTACGGGAGGAAAAAAATTCTTTTCCGTCGACACTCTTTAGGAGATCTCCCTTTTTTTCAAGACTCGAAATACTTTTAAGAACAGGTTCTTCGGATAAAAGTTTCTCGTCATTTTTTAATGAAAGTTCTGCTGCAGCACACACCAGATGTTTTGCCAGAATTTCAGGATTATAAGGGTTAATTACTGCAGCTTCCGGTTCCCGTTTTATAAAGTCCTCCGGATTGTGTATAAAAAATTGATCAAGGGCGTCCTCTCCCGCAATAAGCACAAGCGCGGAATCCTGCCCGCTACGTCCCACCCTGCCTCCTCTTTGCCACGTGGCGACAATTGAACCGGGATAACCCACAAGGAGGCAGAGATCCAAATCTCCAATATCGATACCGAGTTCAAGGGCGCTGGTGGATATCACTGCCAAAAGCTCTCCTTTTGCCAGTTTTTTCTCTATCTCCCTCCGCTCTTCAGGAAGAAATCCTGCCCTGTATGCGCTGATACGGCTGGCAAAGGGACCTGATTGGCTACCCGCCCAGATGGCGATGAGTTCGGTAAGCTTGCGTGATTGAGTATATACAATTGTACGCAAACCCCTATGAAGTGCTGCTTTCAGCAAAAGTATAGCTGTCCGCGCAGGACCTTCAATGGGATTGACAAAGAGAATATTCCGTTTTCCAAGAGGGGCACCGCTTTTTGTTATGGTTTTTGCTTTGAGACCTGTAAGTTGTTCTATAAGTTGGGTTGGATTGGCAATGGTGGCTGAACTAAAAATGAATGTTGGTGAGACGCCGTAAAAAGAGCATATCCTTTGAAATCGTCTGAAAACCAGGGCCATGTTAGATCCCATGACTCCGCGATATGTATGAACTTCATCCACCACTACAATATCGAGACCGGAAAAAAAAGAAGACCATTTTTCATGATACGGCAAAAATGAAAGATGAAGCATTTCAGGATTTGTCATTAGGACGTTGGGGGGCATTTCTCGAATACGTTTGCGATGCCAGGCCGAAGTATCACCGTCGTATATAGCAGCAGTGGGCATTATTTGCATGCTGTTTGCGGTCATCTCTTCAAAAGTACGAAGCTGATCCTGGGCAAGAGCCTTTAGGGGAAAAATATAAAGGGCCTTTGAACCTGGATTTTTTAATATATTTTCCAATACGGGGAGAGTATAAATGAGAGTCTTTCCACTTGCGGTCGGAGTTGCCACAACCACATGCCGGCCTTTTCTAATATGACCGACTGCCTGGGCCTGGTGGCTGTAAAGCTTTTGAAATCCTGAAGCATATATAATCTTGTTTATTTCTTCGGGCCATTGTTTCTTGGGCTTTTGCCATAATGGAGGAGTCTTTGGAAACACCTCGTGATAAACCACCTCTTTTCCCAGACGTTTTGAAGAGATCAAGGATTGTAAGTACTCGCTTATTTTAGATAT
>CAZQOH010000066.1:0-9323 GCA_964594355.1 uncultured Desulfobacterales bacterium | reverse complement strand
ATCCTTGACCCCTGGAATCCTTGGACCCTCTTCTCCAACTAATTTGGAGAAGAACACAAATTAGATATATATCCTTTTTCAGAGAAAATGACGTAAGGAGTTCTATGAATCTTTTTGATATGGTATGTATAATTATTTTAGGATATTGCCTGGTAAGAGGAATCTTCAGAGGGCTTATAAAAGAACTCTCCTCCATTGTAGGCGTATTTGGAGGTTTCTATGCTGCATATACCTATTATATAAAAGTTGGCAAACTTTTTTCCAGCTGGATATCAAATACTTCTTACCTTAATATATTGAGTTTTCTTATTATTTTTTGTGGAGTTTTTATTATTATCAGTATCATAGGGGTAATAATCAAGTACCTGTTAAATATAGCCTTTTTAGGATGGGTTGATCATATTTTCGGGGCTGGATTCGGTGCTATTAAAGGCATACTAATTGTCTCTATGTTGTTGATGATCCTTACAGCCTTCCTTCCAAAAAATACACCCCTTATTAAGAATTCTCTTCTTTCCCCAATCATAGCGTCAGTATCAGGAAAGATGTCCAAAGTCGTTTCCAAAGACATGAAACGTGAATTTGTCGCCAAAATAGAGGAATATAAAAAAGCTTGGAAGATTCGCTAACTAATAAAGTTTCAGGCATAAACTCCTTAATTAGGTTGGTTGAAACTTTAAGAGGGGAAAATGGTTGCCCATGGGACAAGAAGCAGACTAGCCGGACTATTGCCGTTTATCTACTAGAAGAAATATATGAGCTAATCGACGCTATTGATTCGGGGAGTGTTGATGAAATCCGTGAAGAACTCGGAGATGTATTGTTTCATATCTTATTTATTGCAAGGATATTTGAAGAGATGGGACATTTCGATATTAATAATGTAGCTATTGTAAATAGGGAAAAAATGGTTCGCCGCCATCCCCATGTTTTCGGTGATGACCATGCCGACAGTGCCGATGAAGTAAAACAAAATTGGCACAGGGTTAAGATGAAAGAAAAAAACCATGCCGCAAAGAAATCTGTTCTTGATTCAGTACCTACCAAACTCCCTGCTTTAATGCGTGCTTATAGAATCTCAGAGCGTGCAGCCGGAACAGGATTCGACTGGAATGATATTTCCGGTGTCATGGAGAAAGTGGAGGAGGAATGGTCCGAATTAAAATCCGAATTGGCAAAAATAAATAAAACAAAAGAAGATCAAAATAAAGTTGCCCTGGAATTTGGTGATATCCTTTTTACACTTGTAAATGTGGCACGTTTTATACATATACATCCCGAAACAGCTCTATCCGTTTCCATGAAAAAGTTTGAAAAACGTTTTAAGCATATGGAAAATTCACTTTCAGTAAAAGGAAAAAATTTTGAATCTATTTCCCAAAATGAGATGAACATTTTATGGGAAGAAGCTAAAAAGCTGGAAAGATGATAATCGTTATTTGGATAAAGAATAATTAATAACGAATAACATCCAATTAAGCATTTTCGCTCAATTGTGATAATAACTAATAGCAGATAACAAAACCATGATCGCAATAATAGACTACAATGCAGGCAATCTGACAAGCGTAAAACGTGCTGTGTCCTATCTGGGTTTTCAGTGTATTGTTACAAATGATGTTAAAGAAATAACAAACGCCGAACGGATAATCTTTCCAGGTGTTGGTGCTGCCGGTTCAGCTATGGACAGTTTAAAACGTCTTAGCCTCGACTCTGCAATAAAGGATGTTTTTGCCGTTGGCAAACCGATACTAGGCATCTGCCTTGGAACTCAAATTATCCTTAGCCACAGTGAGGAGGATGATACACCTTGTCTTGGGCTTGTAAATGGATATGTTCGTAACTTTCCAAATGAAATTAAATCCGAAGATGGAAGCTTTTTAAAGATTCCTCATATGGGTTGGAATAATATAAACATCAAAAGTAAACATCCTGTGCTGTCAGGCATACGTGAGGATGATGAATTTTATTTTGTTCATGGATTCTATCCGGATCCGGATGACTCAAAGTATGTTATAGGAACGACAGTTTATGGGATGTCTTTTGCGTCAATTATCGGATTCAAAAATATCATCGCCACTCAGTTTCATACTGAAAAGAGTGGAAAGCCAGGACTTGCTTTGCTGAAAAATTTCTGCAAATGGGAACCTTAACCCGGGACCGGAAGCTTAGACGCGAATCAATCGGAACATATTTTTGAAAACCTCTATTAAATATTTTCAAATAACTAATAACGGATAACAAATAACAAGATGTTAAGCAAACGAATCATACCCTGTCTTGATGTCAGAGAAGGGAAGACAACAAAAGGTATCAAGTTCAAAAATAACATTGATATAGGCGACCCGGTTGAAATGGCCCATTTTTATTATGAAGCAGGCGCAGACGAAATTGTATTTTACGATATCACTGCATCTCACGAAAAAAGAGACATCATGATAGAAGTGGTAAAGCTTGTAGCCAAAACGATCTTTATACCTTTTTCAGTAGGTGGAGGGATACGTACTGTTGATGATATGCAGAAGACCTTATTGGCCGGCGCCGAAAAAGTTAGCGTTAATACTGCCGCTGTTAAGAATCCTGAAATTATTTCAAAAGGGGCTAAGGCTTTTGGAAGCCAATGTATCGTTCTTGGTATGGATGTAAAATATGTGGGAGAAAGAGAAAATATTCCTTCGGGTTATGAGATCGTGATAAACGGAGGAAGAACATATATGGGGATCGATGCCTTAGAATGGGCAATAAAAGCTCAAGAGCTTGGGGCTGGGGAGATATGTTTAAATTCGATAGATTCCGATGGAACAAAGAATGGTTATGAACTGAAACTAACTTCTCTAATTTCTAAGAATGTTAATATTCCAGTTATTGCATCCGGCGGTGCGGGAAAACCCGAACACCTTTACGATGTCCTCACAAAAGGAAAAGCAGACGCTGCACTAATCGCGTCCATGGTTCACTATGGCACCTACACAATTTCAGAGATTAAGAAATACGTAGATTCTCGCAGTGTAAAGGTTCGGAAAACCTGGTAGTAAAATTAACATTCCGTGTCAATACCCCTCTAAAAATTCCTACAATTGAGGTTGTCTGTCATGCCTAAAAAATATATTTTAGCTTTGGACCAGGGCACCACTAGTTCTCGATCAATACTTTTTGATCGAAATGGAAAGCCAGTCTGTTCAAAAAGCAAAGAGCTTAAGCAGATTTACCCTAAGCCTGGGTGGGTTGAACATGATCCTATTGAAATATGGTCAACTCAGATTGAAACGGCGCGTCAGGTAATTCAGTCAGCTAACGTGAAAGCGGATCAGATAGCAGGAATTGGAATCACAAATCAAAGAGAAACTACCATCATCTGGGAAAGAGGTACCGGGAGACCTATTTACAACGCTATCGTATGGCAATGTCGACGCACCGCCGACCTCTGCGAGGAGCTCAAGAGAGATAAGGTGGATTATGATATTAGAAATCGAACTGGTCTTTTTGTGGATGCCTATTTTTCCGGGACTAAAATAAAATGGATCCTCGATAATGTTCCCGACGCATACGGACGCGCAACAACAGGAGATCTGCTTTTCGGGACGGTGGATTCCTGGCTGGTCTATAATCTGACAGGAGGAAAAACTCATGTGACGGATTATTCAAATGCGTCGAGAACAATGGTGTTCAACATCTTTGATAAAAAATGGGACCAAAATATCCTCGACATTTTGGGAATACCATATGAGATGTTGCCTGAGGTTCATTCTTCAAGCGAAGTTTATGGTTATCTGGATTCAGATTTGCTGGGTGGCGAAATACCTATTTCTGGAATTGCTGGTGATCAACAGGCATCCCTTTTTGGCCAGACATGTTTCGAAAAGGGATATGGAAAAAATACCTATGGAACTGGTTGCTTCATGCTCATGAACATCGGTGAAGAGCCCACCCTTTCCAAAAGCGGTCTAATCACGACAATAGCATGGGAGATAAACGGACGGGTGGAATATGCTTTAGAAGGAAGCATTTTTATCGCTGGAGCAGTCATAGATTGGCTTCGTGATGGGTTAGGAATAATTCATAGCGCCAAAGATAGCGAATCTTTGGCTTTGAGTGTTGACGATAATGGAGGCGTTTACTTTGTCCCGGCCTTTGTGGGATTGGGTGCACCTCACTGGGACATGTATGCTCGCGGAACAGTTTCAGGATTGACTCGTGGATCTTCACGGGGCCATATCGCCCGCGCTGCCCTTGAATCTATAGCCTATCAGACACGTGATGTTTTGGAATGTATGGAAAACGATTCAGGATTAAAGTTCAGCCAACTTAAAGTCGATGGAGGTGCAATTGTAAATACGTTTCTGATGCAATTCCAGGCCGACATGCTGGGAATCCCCATAGTATGTTCCGGGTTATCAGAGACAACGGCTCAAGGGGCGGCTTACCTAGCAGGGCTTTCCGTTGGATACTGGGAAAATCAATCAGAACTTTCTGATAAATGGATACCGGGTAAAATTTTTCGACCTAAAATGGATTATGATACCAGAGAACGATTTTATGGGCAATGGACCAAAGCTGTTGAACGAACAAAGTCATCTTAGCACCAAAAATTGAAAAAAGACGCGTGCCGCGTAAAGAACATCATTGGCTGATATTGATTCCATTTTAAAGATCCGGAGACCTTTGCTCTTAGCTCTGGAATTAAATTCTATCCCATAACTCCCAGAATTCTGGAAACGATTTATCGACGCAACTTTCTTGCTTAACCTTGATACCCCGCACCTTTAACCCCACTACAGCCAGTGCCATTGCCAAGCGATGATCGTTATGAGGGTTCACAACCGTTCCTGAAAGAGAGTTCCCTCCATGGATTATCAGCCCATCAGGTAATTCTTTGACCCGTCCGCCAAGCCGATTCCATTCAATAGCAATTGACTTTAAACGATCGCTCTCCTTATGACGAAGATGGGAAACATTTCGTATGGCAGTCTTTCCGCGAGCAAATAAGGCAATTGCCGCAAGTGTGGGCACCATGTCAGGCATTGCGCTCATATCCGCTTCAATTCCGGAAAGTACTCCGCCATAAACTATAACCTGATCCCTTCTCCTCTCAACACGGCAACCCATTTCTTCAAGAATAGATAGGAAACCTATGTCTCCCTGGCGGGTAATATGGGGATGAATGTTCTCCGTTGCAACAGCACCTTCCTTCACCGCGGCAGCAGCCCAAAAATAAGAAGCACTTGAGACATCGCCCTCAACGATAAACCGACAAGGCCTATATACCTGACCGGACGGTATTTTGAAATAGCGGTATCCTTCATGATTAACCTGAATCCCAAACTTTTTCATCACATCAAGGGTAATATCTACATATGGCTGAGAAACCAATCTTCCGGTAATCTTTATTTCAACGTCCTTTTCAGCATAAGGGCCTGCTAATAGAAGCGAAGATACATATTGACTGCTTTTACTTCCCTCAATCGTCACCTTTCCTCCCCTTATACCATTTGCCTTGATTTTTACAGGTGGAAACCCGTCTTGCCCGATATATGATGCATCAACTCCCAGTTTCTTCAATGCCCCAACCAGTTCTCCAATAGGTCTTTCTTGCATACGGGAAGTGCCGGTAAGAATGAAATCTCCCATGGAAAGAGCCACGGTTGAGAGAAGGAGACGATAGGAAGTGCCTGCGTTACCCAAGTAAATATTTTTTGTACCTGAAGCAGGGCGAAATTGCCCCCCTGCACCTAAAACTTTCACTTTGTTTCTATAATTAGATATTATAATGCCAAGCTGGCGGAGACCATCGATTGTGTAAAGAGTGTCTTCACAAGAGAGCAATTCCTCAAGCAGACTCTCCCCATTGGCCAGTCCTGCTGCGATGAGGGCTCTATGGGTGACGCTTTTGGAGCCCGGTATCCGTACCCTCGCATCGATATGTGATCGAGGTTTAATTTCTTTCATATTTTATTACAGTTTCTTTTAAGCGCCTCTTTCACTGCCTTAGTCATGTTGTCGACAGGGGCTTTAATGCCAGTCCAAAGTCTGAATTGTTCAGCCCCCTGATGTATCAACATATCAAGCCCGTTTATCACCAGACAGCCTTGATCTTCAGCCATCCTTAGTAATCTGGTTTCAAGGGGGTTGTAGATAACGTCCATTACGACCATTTCTTCTTTCAACGCATTTGGCGAAATGATGCATTGCGCATCATTGGGATACATTCCAACTGGTGTAGTCTGTATTAGCAAATCTGCTTGGACAGCTTCCATCTCTTTTAGAGGTACAAAAGAGCATTCAAGAAATCCGGCCAGCTCCTCTCCTCTCTTAGTAGAACGGTTGGAAATTGTAAGGTGAACGCCACGTTCCTTTAATATGAAACCAATAGCCCTGGCTGCTCCTCCGGCCCCAATAATTAGACAGGTTTTATCGGAAAGTTCGATCTTCTCTTCCAAGGCCCTAAGGGCACCGACCGCGTCGGTGTTGTAACCGATTAAGCGACCTTCATCATTTACGATGGTATTGACGGCACCTATCTGTTTTGCCAGATCATCCACTTCATCAAGTAAGGGAATTACCGTAGACTTATGAGGCAAGGTAACACTCATCCCTTTCAGGCCAAATGCTTTCATTCCCTTAATACACCCGTCGATATCTTTTGTCTCAAAAGCTAAATAGACGGAGTTCAGACCTCTTGCCGAAAAAGCGGTGTTGTGCATTGTAGGGCTCATTGAGTGATGTATAGGGCAGCCCACTACACCGTAAAGTGTTGTATTTTGATCGATGATCATGATGAAAGTATTTCCAATATCTTTTTCATCTCCGTGACGGGAATCTGTCCATCAGCTGATTCCTCCCCTTTTTCAAGGGATGCAAAAGTCAGGTAGCCTCCAAAGAGAGGCGAAGCAATTCTGCTAATTTTACCAATTGGCCCCATACAGAAAGTGATAATCCTGATACCAATTTTTTGAGCTATGGGAATCAAACCCAGTACACGAATGTTGTCTCCGGGTACTCTGGCACGCGTGACAATCTTTACGATATCCGCTCCGGTAGCAGCCAGTTCTCTAAAAATATCTTCCAATCTTTCACTGGTAGGGGTACCATTAAACAGATGTGCTGATACGATGATCCGGAATGAGCCCTGCCCTTTAAAAAGTCTCTGTCGAAAGACCGGAGGCATGCCGTACTCCACATCCACAAAGTTTACTCCTTTCTCGGTAGCACTTAACAGGTAACGAGAGATAGTTTCATAATCGGCCGATCCTTTTCCTCCTTCTTTTTTGGACCGATAGGTGACAATGACAGGTTTGGAGGCAACTCGAAGCATATCGTCCAGATGAAATGATTCCATCACATCAAGACGTAGCTCCAGCATGTCAGCCATTGTATTGGCTCTGGCTATCTTTTTAAGTGCCTCATCAGTATTTTTGGCTATGATGGGAATACAGATCATAACTTTATTCAACCACACAAGGGAAAGAAATTTATATAATCTTTGTGCCTTGGTGTCTTTGCGGCAAAACAATTGAGTAGTTACAAAAGGATAAATAATGAGAGCTATTCAATATTACTTCTCAACCTATTGAGAAACTTCTGCATCTCCTCGTGATCACCAGCCTTGATAATATGGGTCAAATACGATAAACGTGAATTGATTTCCTCGATCTGCCTTAATGTATAAGGGTTGAACATTATTTCAGCCAAAAGATGATCGTCTTCTGATAGGACACCCTTTGCAATATCCAGTTGCTTTCTAAACGTAGTGCCGGGAGCTTCCTGTTTTTTCATACAAGCGGCGAACACCATTGATGAGGCAAAAGGAGTCGAGAGGGAATAGGCCGTAGTTTTGTCATGTTCTTCAAATGTATATTCATAGACACTGAGATTAAGGCTCTTATAGAAATTCCTGAAAAGCTCTTTTCCTTTCTCATCAGACTCTTTGATGATAATAGCATTCTCATCACGAAGGTCCCTGACATTGGCGAAGGTAGGGCCAAACATGGGATGTGTGGACACAAACTTCTTTCCAAGATTTTTGTATAACTCATTAAATCCGGTTTTTACAGATGTAATGTCTGAAATAATGCAGTCTTCAGAGAGATATGGAAGAACATCATTAAATGCTTTTTGGGTATTTGGAAGGCTCACGGCATTAATGACAAGTTGGGGATTAAAACTCTTAACTTCATTAAGTTCAAGAAGTCTTTTTACATTAAAAAAATATTTAAGTTTTTTTCTGTCTGTGTCATATACTGCCACTTCATGTTCGAGACAGAATTCTTCCACAAACCAGGCACCCATATGTCCTGCACCCATAATAAATATCTTCATGCCATTCTCCTCTCGTTGTAAAATCCCATTATTCTGAAGTTAGTCGTAATCTTTTTTACTTTTTTAAGTGCCTTTACAATCTTGTCTTCCTTGTTTGATCCTATGAAGTCAAGGAAGAACGCGTAGTCCCCCGGCTCGCTCGGAATCGACTCTATCCTTGTCAGGTTAATATTCTCTATTGCAAACACCTCGAGCACATTGAAAAGTGTGCCCGCTTTGTGCGCCGTTGAGAAAATCACGGAACATTTATTGCCCTTTTCCCTCTTCTTTTTCTTGGAAAGCACAAGGAATCTTGTCATGTTTCTGTCAAGGTCCTCTACATTTTCTTTTATAACTTCCAGGTTATAAAGCTTTGCACATAGTTTGCTCGCAATTGCGGCAGACACTTTTGGTCTTTGTTCAGCCAACATTTTTGCCGCGCCTGCAGTATCATAATATTGAGCAGGCTCAAGTTTATTCCTTAAGAGAAAGTTCCTTGCTTGCGCCAGTGCCTGGGGGTGAGAGTATACGGTACGAATTTCTCTATGGTCGATTCCCGGCAAAGTAAGGAGACAGAGATTGACAGGAAGTTCTATGGCGCCCACCACGTTTAGGGAAGTATTGATAAGGAGTCTATTTACCTGCTCAACCGAACCGCCTAATGTGTTTTCCACCGGGACAATCCCATAATCATAAAGATCGGATTTTACTCCTTCAAATACATCAGCAAATTCACTACATGGTATACTTATAAGATCTTTATTCCATTCCCTTGATGCAACCTCACAAAATGCACCGTGTTCACCCTGGAACGCAATAAGCTCATATTTCTTTTGTTGAAGATTTTTGCCTTCTTTGATTATCTCTGCATAGATTTTTTCTATTAGCCCGGCATCAATCAGTCCTGTCAAATTCTTCTTAATCCTGTCAAGGACTTCTTTCTCCCTTTCTTTATCTTCTACCTGAGATTTAAACCTCTTCGACATAAGGACTAGTTCCATTCTGTCGTTCAAAAGTTTCAGGATATT
>CAZQOH010000065.1:0-9360 GCA_964594355.1 uncultured Desulfobacterales bacterium | reverse complement strand
TCGGAAGTTCAGACGCTGGTCAATCGGAACATATTTATGACAACCGGTATAATAACTAATAACAGTTTCCAACTTTGTATGAAATAAAAATGGCTGAAGAGAAAAAAAAAGAATTCTGGAGGTGGACTGAGTCCAACTGGAATAATCCCGATATCGATTGGAAAAATTCCAAATTTATCACTGTCGGTATTGATGTGGGTTCAGTCAGCTCTCAATCTGTCATTATGACTGATGGAAAGATTTATGCATACAGCAATATGAGAACCGGGTCAGATAGTCCTGATAGCGCCCGAAACGCCCTTAAATACGCCCTGGAAGTAACAGATATGCCCGAAGATAGAATGGATTATTGTATTGGTACCGGATACGGGCGAGTAAATGTTCCATTTGCCGATCGATCCATCACGGAGATTGCCTGTCATGCGCGAGGTGCTAATTTCATTTATGACTCTAAAGTTCGAACAGTACTTGATGTTGGCGGACAGGACATTAAGGCAATTCAATGTGACGAAAAAGGAAAAGTTGCAAATTTTTTAATGAACGACAAATGTGCCGCAGGCACAGGCCGCGGCATGGAGGTTTTTTCAGACCTTCTCGGTGTTCCTATTGAGGAAGTCGACGACAGGTCTTTTGAGTTCAAAGGAGAAGAGCCTGCAGCGGTTTCCAGCACCTGCGTGGTTTACGCAAAATCAGAAGCAATCGGTCTTTTGCGAAAGGGTTGGACCAAAGAGGAGGTTCTTGCAGTCTATTGCAAAGCAATGGCCGAGCGTATTTACTCATTGGTGGAAAGATTAGGCTTTCAACCGGAGTTTGCCGTTACCGGAGGAATGGCAAAAAACCTCGGAGTGATGGATCGGGTGATGTCGATGGTCGGTTTTGAACGCATGAAAACCGAATGGGATACTCAGATTGCCGGTGCCGTTGGCGCCGCTCTTTTCGGGTATGCTCTCTGTCAAAAAGGCAAAGGAAGAAATAAGTAATTCTTTAAGGTCATATGAATACGGTGAAATTGGCAATCAATGATCAGCAACTGGAAGTACAGGAGGGAATCACAATCCTTGAGGCTGCCAGGAGTGCTGATATATATATTCCCACAATTTGTTACCATCCTGATCTTCCCGTAGCCAAAGGGATTCTGGCATCAGAGGTCGTCTTTCAGGGTGATTTAAGGATTGAAAATTCTATGCCAGAAGAAACCGGTAAGGGCTGCGGTCTTTGTGTGGTGGAACTCGAAGGTGAAGCAGAGCTGATTGGATCCTGCGTCGTCGAGGTCATGGAAGGCATGAGCGTCGTAACGGAAAATGAAAGGATTACAACAAAAAGACAGGAAAACCTGATTTCTATACTCTCGCGCCATCGCCATGCCTGCTTAACATGTACTCAACAGGAAGGATGCAGCCGCACACAGTGTTCTGCCAATGTGTCTGAAAATGAAAGGTGCTGTCCCCAATTCGGACATTGTGAACTGCAGAATGTCACAAACTATGTGGGAATCCCAGACTCAACCCCGAAATGGATCCCCACTAATTTACCTATATTCAAGGAAGATCCTCTTTTTGAAAGGGATTACAATCTCTGCATCGGCTGTACCAGATGTGTAAGAGTATGCCGTGATCTTAGAGGTGTCGAGGCCATTGGATTTGTTTATGACACAAGCGGGCAGGTCCAGGTTGGAACTTTAGCTCAAACATCCCATGAGTCCGGATGTAAATTTTGTACGGCCTGTGTGAAAGTCTGTCCAGCCGGTGCCTTGATGGATAAATCCGTTCGCCCGGGAAAGAAAGAAGAGGATCTTCTCCCCTGCAAAGAGGCATGCCCTGCGCATATTGATATCCCTGGTTATTTAAGATTGATTGCACATGGCAAGAGAGACGAAGCCAATGCTGTAATAAGAGAAAAGGTGCCGTTTCCGGGTATCCTTGGAAGGGTTTGTATCCATCCCTGTGAAGAAGTGTGCCGTCGAAAAGAAGTAAATGAACCAATATCTATCTGCACTTTAAAAAGATATGCCGCGGACGGTGAGAAAGGGCTTTGGAAGAAAAAAATGCAGATAAAGAAGGACACCGGAAAAAATGTTGCAGTTGTGGGATCCGGGCCTGCGGGTCTTACGGCGTCTTTTTATTTACGCAAACAGGGACATTCAGTCACCGTTTTTGAAGCTTTAAATAAGCCCGGCGGCATGATGCGCTATGGTATTCCATCCTATCGTCTTCCCCATGAGGTTCTGGACAAGGAGATAAATGATATTTTAGATCTTGGCATCGAGTTGAGATTAAATCAGACTTTAGGCATCGATTTTAACATTGAACAACTTAAAAACGACGGTTATGACGCTGTTTTTATAGGAATCGGCGCTCAATTAAGCCGCCGAATTCCATTAGAAGACTGTGATTTGCCTGATGTGATGTGGGGGATCGATTTTCTCAGGCGAGTTGCTGAAGGAGAAGATGTCCGCCTAAAAAATACTGTGGTCGTTATTGGTGGAGGAAATGTTGCCGTTGATGTGGCTCTGACTGCAAAACGATGCGGAGCAAAAGAGGTCTCCATGGCATGTTTTGAATGCATGGAAGAAATGCCTGCAAGTTCCTGGAAGATTGAGGGGGCAATTGCGGAAGGGATTAAGTTGTTACCATCCTGGGGGCCGGATAAAATCTTAAGCGAAAATGGTCGAGTTACCGGTCTGGATCTGGTCGAATGTACTTGTGTATTCGACGATCAAGGAAATTTTTGTCCTGAATTTAGTGATACAAAAGAGTGCATATTAGTAGACCAAGTTATTCTCGCTATTGGACAGACTGCAGATCTATCATTTTTGGAAGATAACTCTTCTATTTCAGTGAACAGAGACCTAATTGTTATAAACCAAGATACCCTTGAGACCGGTATGGAAAGGGTTTATGCCGGTGGTGACGTGGCGATTACGTCTGGTGCCATCATTCACGCGATAGCTGCAGGACGAAAGGCAGCAGCATCCATAGACATTGAACTCGGCGGCTCAGGAGAAATCGAGGAGATTCTGTTTGAAAGAGAGACACCCCGCCGGCATATCGGCCGGGATGAAGGTTTTGCTTCATGGCGGCGTGAAAAGGTTCCTGAGCTTGAAGTCGAAATAAGAAGTGGAGGATTTCAGGAGATCTCTATTGGTTACGACACAGACCAGGCCTTGAAAGAAGCGAAAAGATGCCTCCAATGTGACTTAAGACTTGATATAGGATGTAATCCTTCTCCTCCCGTAAACTGGGTTGTCTTTAATGAAAAAAACATTAATCAGATTCCCGAATCAGAAGGTGTCTTTAGACTTCTTGATCAAGACCATAATGTTCTGGTCATTAAAGGGACAGCCGATCTTCGAAAGGCCCTTCTTAGAGAACTCAATGAAAACAAAAAAGCCGCCCTGTTTGAATTTGAAGAAGATAAAATGTATTCAAAGCGGGAAAGCGAATTGATTCAACAGTATTTACAGGAACATGGTGAAATGCCCGGAGGAGGAGATTCTGATCTGGATGACCTGTTTTAGATTGATGATTGATTTTCAATCTTCAATCACTATAGGATTTTTCGGAGATTTATAAAGTCGCTTCTGTCAAAACCGAGGGTCTTAAAAAATGACAATAGATCAGAGGAGTCCCATCTGACCGAGGTATAAACATTCGTGATTCCTTCATCCTTGTAAAATTTCATCATTTCTTCTGCCAGCTTTGCGCCAATGCCTTGCCCCATAAATTTGGGGTTAACCCCCAGTGTGGCAATCCATGCGCTTTTCTCAATTCCAAAACCCAATGTAAGAATGTAGCTGATCATAAACCCAACAATCTTGTTATCAAGTTCAGCCACAAAACAGGCATCTTCATCTTTTTGAGCGTGTACCTCAATTAAACGTTTGAAATCTGTCTTTACAGGTTTTTGTGTAATAGATGAATAGATTTTACTGATTTCATAAGCATCATCTATTTTTAATCTTCTTATAGAGAAATTCTCCACTTATGAACTCCTTTTCAAATGGAAGGTTTAATCAATTCTGATGATTTTTACCTGATGGCCTATCCAATTGGGAGGAAGGTAAACCCTGCCACTGTTACCGCTTGATTTAACCTTTTTCTCAATCATCTCCTCGCCGAAAATCTCGAATTTCACCTTGCTTTGATTTGTCTCAACAGTGGAATCTTTATTATTTGTTGAATTTCTTTCAGCAGGCACTTTAATAAACCTTTTTGTAATTTAGATAAAAATAATTTAACTTGGCCCCGATAACGGGATCTTCGCTTCGCTTCGACAGGCAGGGTAAACTAAGACGCAAATAAAAAAAATATCATGGAAATTCCTATACGATAGATTTATTAGCATTATTAATAATGAGGATCAAGCATTTTTAGCTATTTTTTAGCTATTTTTTAGCGTATAAATGCTAATTTGACTTTAATAGTTAAGCCAAAAAGACACGAAGACACAAAGATTAAAATATAATTCTTTTAATCCCCTTCTTAATAATATGCACGGTATTTGGCACATCTACCTTTTTTTACAATGAATTCTTCACTTTTTGATAAAGTTTGAAATTCATATCTGTTCTTTGTGTCTTAGTGCCTTAGTGGCTGAACTGTTACATTTGACTTTTAATGAGACATGATTTAAATCCTAATCATGAAAATTGATCTGCATTGTCACAGTAAATACTCACACGACACATATTTTGAACCTGAAACTTTGATAGAACAGGCCATCAAGATGAATTTAGATGGCGTGTGTTTTACGGAACACTATTCCGTTAAGGCTTCATTTCCGGTGGAGAAAATCAAAGTGCCAAAAGGTTTTTATATTTTTAGAGGTATTGAAATTTCAACAGATAGTGGACATATGTTGGCTTATGGTTTAAAAGATGACTCATGGAATATATGGTCTAGGAATAACCATTTGAATGTAATAGACATTATAAAATCTGTTCATGACCATGAGGGAATCTGTGTTCCGGCCCATCCTTTTAGAGGGTGGGAATCATTAGGGGAAGAAATTTTTATAATTAACGGCTTCGATGCAATAGAAACCCATAATGGCCGAAATATAGAAGAGGAGAATCAGAAAGCCATCCAAGCTGCCCGGCAAAAAAAGTTACCCTCAATCGGTGGTAGTGATTGTCATCACATGGAAGAAGTAGGCAAGGCTTTCACAGTGTTTAACAATCCCGTTCATACTATTGATGATTTGATTGAGGAAATAAAAAAGGGAAATTGCAAAGGAACGACTATTAAATAGGATAAAAATTATGGATATCAAATTCAAAAGAGTTCTTGTTACCGGCGCTGCAGGTTTTATCGGTTTTCATCTATCAAGACGCCTATTGAAAAACGGGTGCGTTGTTACAGGAATAGACAACTTAAATCCTTACTATGATGTCAACCTCAAAAAGGCTCGCTTAGAAATACTAACACACTCTGAGAATTTTTCTTTTTTCAAAATGGAACTTTCAGACAGAGAGGGTCTGAAAAGAATTTTTGACGACACTCCATTTGACGTTGTAGTCAACCTTGCCGCCCAGGCCGGTGTCAGGTATTCACTTGAAAATCCTTATGCCTATGTAGATTCAAACCTCGTTGGCTTTGTCAACCTTCTTGAATGCTGTAGGCACAGCAAAATTAAACATCTGGTATTTGCCTCATCCAGCTCCGTATACGGTGCAAATACAAAAATGCCCTTTTCAATTCATCACAATGTTGATCATCCCGTATCCCTTTATGGTGCTACTAAAAAGGCAAATGAACTTATGGCACATACATACAGTAATTTATATGAACTCTCCTGTACCGGTCTCAGGTTTTTCACGGTTTACGGCCCCTGGGGTCGCCCTGATATGGCCCTTTTTCTCTTTACCAAGGCCATCTTAGAATCAAAACCCATAAAAGTTTTCAACCACGGAGAGATGGAGCGTGATTTTACCTATATTGACGATATCATCGAAGGAGTTATAAGGGTAATGGGCAGACTACCTGAGCCTGATTCAACTTGGAACGGGGATAATCCTGATCCGGGGACATCATATACCAGGTACAAAATCTATAATATAGGAAATAATAATCCGATAAAACTATTGAAATTCATCGAAATAATAGAAAATGTACTTGAAAAAAAAGCCAAAAAGGAATTTTTAGGTCTTCAGCCAGGTGACGTGATTGCAACATATGCAGATATCGATGATTTGATAAAAGATGTTGATTTTAGACCTGCTACCCCAATTGAAACGGGCATTAAACATTTTGTTTCGTGGTATATGGATTACTACACAAAGGATTGAAGTTTTTATGGGAACATGAATATTTGAAAAAAGCTTGACAAAATCATATGGATATTATAAACTTAGAGTTAGGATTAGGAAAACTATAACTTATAACAGCTTAATTAGATAATTTATAAGGAGGTTATGATGAAAAAGGCTGTCTTTGAGAATCTTCGATTTTCGCCAAATAGCTTAAAGAGAATCTTTGTCTTCCTGATATTACCTCTCTTTGTATTTGCATGCAGTTCCACAAAAAAAATAAAAAAGCCACCTGTATTTAATATTGTCGAAACAACACTGGCAAAGAGTATTAAGGACAGAGGAAACAAAGGTGTACCTGTCAATCCCACAACTTTATTTAACACCCAGGACGATCAAGTGGTTTCACATATTAAATATGTGAACTTAACAGGAAAGCATAATCTCAGATGGGAATGGTATAGACCGGACGGCAAACTTTATTACAAAACTAATAAATATCCGATAAGAGCTTCAAAAAACACCTATGTTAAAGAAGGTTCATCCAGCCATAAGATTTCCATAAAAGGAACTAAAGCGACAAGATATATTGGTAACTGGAAAGTAAAGATCTTTCTTGATAATAGACTATATGCATCCAACTACTTTAAAATTAAGAAAAAAATAGTAGTAAAAAAGATAAAACAAGTTCCCAAGGTGGTGACGCAGAATTTTTCGGATATCAATTTCGGAAATTACTACGCATTGGTCATTGGCAATAACGACTACCAATTTTTGGGTGGATTAGGTTCCGCCGAAAACGATGCAAAGGGTGTAGCTCGATTACTTGAATATGATTATGGATTCAAAGTTGAGCTAGTGATCAACGCCACCAGAGCTGATATATTGATGTCCTTGGGCGATCTAAGGGCTAATATGGGTGATCAGGACAACTTATTGATCTATTATGCCGGACACGGCTGGTTGGATGAGGAAGCCGATGAAGGCTACTGGCTGCCTGTAGATGCAGACCCATACAATAAAATCAATTGGGTCTCCAATTCCGCTATCACTTCCACCCTTAAAGCCATGCAAGCAAAACATGTTCTAATCGTTGCAGACAGCTGTTATGCGGGAAAGCTGACAAGAGGGATTCGTGTAAAGATTAGGTCACGAGACTACTTTTCTAAAATTGCTAAAAAAAGAGCAAGATCTGTTTTAACTTCCGGCGGTCTTGAGCCTGTGGCCGACAGTGGTGGAGAAGGAGGCCATTCTGTCTTTACATCCACTTTTATTGATGCACTAAAAGAAAATCAAACCGTTCTTGATGCAACGGAACTATTTAGCAAAATTAAACGTCCGGTCCAGCTTCAAGCTGATCAGACACCCGAGTATTCAGATATTCGCAAAGCAGGTCATGAAGGAGGGGATTTTCTGTTTGTTAAGAAAGTTCAAAGCTCACCCTAAATTCAACGCGAAGCCGCAAAGATGGAAAGATAAAAAAAACCTCGTTTCAATACGAAACGAGGTTTTTTTATTTTGCAGTCAGATCACAATCTATAAATCTCTACTCCTTTTCCGTCTGCGGTGTGTAAGAGTTATTTCACCGCAAATAACAATCGCTATAAGTACTATAAAAGCCGGAATCGCAAAAGTGTCTTGCTTAATCGAACCAAAGGCCGCGGTATCAATAAAGCAACCACCAATTCCTCCAAGGGGGCTCCCCTCGTTTGTAACTCCCATTGGTCGTGGCGGCATATCCTTAGAATTGGAAATAGACTTGATGAAAGTAGGTTGTTCTGTGGTTGTACGGCTTGTTTGTGCTTCCACAGGAAATCTTAAATAAACATTTGCTCTTTTTACTTTCACCCAATAACCGATATGTGTCTGCATAATGGTATTATCAGAAGTGTATTCACCATTTTCCCATCTCCACAATTGTTTATCAATATAACCGTTGTCATTCTGCAAAGCAGAGATAGCAGTAGGTCCAAAAATAATGGCACCGTCGGCATCATACTCCAAGACCTGCACATCGCTCCAGCTATAATCGGCATTATTGGGGCATCCGATCATGTTCCAACCATTTCCGGTTTCTGAATTATAAAGCAGGTTCACATCAATATCATGATTTAGACTTACCGGAACCCCATTTACTGTTATTGAAAGACCGTTTCTTGCAAGAAACCAGTATGCCCTTCCAGGTTCAATCTTAAGACCTTTTCCGTATTCTATATGTTTACCGGTGATCGGATCATAGGTTCCTATCCTGTAGTCCTGATCATAACCTACTGACACTTCATTGCTTAATACGTTTTCGGCAGAAGAATATTCAGGCCACTGAGGAAATGATATCATTCTAAAATCTGCAACTTCGATCCCGGGAGTGATCTGCACACTGCTGTCAGGCTCTAATATTCCTACTATAAAGGTTGATTCCTGCGACCAGGAGGTGTCTCCGCTTGAATCCTCATATCCAACCCTCCAGACATACTTAAGACCGGCCTCAAGGCCTGATACCGTATGATGGGTTAAATCAGTTGTTGAAGCCTCATTATAAAACAATTCTCTCCTATCCGCCCGTCAGATCTTCCAGTGTGTACGAACATGAGTATCACCCTCATCCGGGTCTGAAAATTCTCTTGACATAAGGACTATAGAATGTCCCGGAGGACACAAGTTAAACGGTTTCAAACATCGTACAATAACCATATAATCAAATTACCAACTCACTGTCCGCCTCGTACACATCGCACATAGTAGTTATTTGTCTTAAGGTTGTTGTAGACGTAGCCATTGTTGAAGTAAACGTACCACGCGGCGGACGAAAGGCCTGCGTCGATAGTAGACGACCAATACCACAGCGTTTCTACATCAGGAAAGAAGTTCGTATCTATTACCGGGTTATAAAGAGTATAATCGGTTATTGACTCAATCTCTTTTATATTCGGAAGCCGCCAATCAGTATATCCGGCAAGAGATAAGCCCTCGCAATACGAAATAGCATCCTCCCATGTCTTTAGCCCTCCTTCGCCCTGCTGCCATGTGAGCCCCGTATTATTATCCGTTACTGTCCCGTCACTGTATCGGTTCAAAGGAAAGTGGACAGATTTAAGGTATATTAAAGAGACGGT
>CAZQOH010000064.1:0-9416 GCA_964594355.1 uncultured Desulfobacterales bacterium | reverse complement strand
TTTATAAGATCAGGCGATATTCGGATTTTTGCCTGAACGGGAGTTTTCGTTCAGGTACTATTTAATAAAATCATCAGGATCTTCAGGCCTATATGTATCCAAAGGCGGACGTTCTTCTAAGGTTAGACCGGCTTCCCAACCAAACAACTCCATACAATCCTTCTCCAGTTTCCTGGTAAACATTCTGACATTTATTCCCATGGGACACGCCCGTTCACAGGCACCACAGTCGGTACACCGCCCTGCACAATGATAGGCTCTTAGAAAATGGAATGTCCTGGTGTCGACAGGATCTATGCTTTTCCCCACCCACTGAGGTCGATGTTCATCAACAAAGCAGGTGTGGCAGTAACAGAGCGGACATGCATTTCTGCATGCATAACATCGGATACAGGCTGAAAGGAGGTCATCAAAATATTTCCATTTTTCTCCAGATGACATGGATTCGATTTTGTGTACATCCGCATATCTGTCTAAATCCTTTTGTTCCTCAACCAGATCTGCAACAAGTTCATCGTAAATAACGGGATTTCGATGAACACATGTTGCACAGTTACTCTGAAGCACATCCTTTTTATCCAAGGTTTTTTTAAACCCGTCACCTTTAACTGTGATCTTACTACCTTCCTCTGCAACCTCTCTGATTTCACCTTCAAACATGTCTGAAATCGTATGTTTGTCAATCATTCCCTTGCAGGGTACACCGATAATATAGAGCTGTTCCCGCTTAATCTTATTCTCAATAATATGTGTAACAATATTCCGGGAATCACATCCCTTGGCAACAATACCGATCTTTTCCTCTCTATCGGCAAGGTAGTTTGCCAGATTGATCCCGCAGTTGCTGTCCCACACAAAATGATCTACGTCATCAGGTGTTTTTGCAAAATAGGGTTCATTCATCATCGGCACGGTTCCCTTACGGAAACACATGACCATATCAACCTTGGACTCTTTTAAGAGTCGATTTGATGTTTCCTTTATCTTATCGATATATCCCAACATATTAAGCTACCTTGGCCTTTGCTTTTACAAAATTTGTATGGGGTCCAAGGGCCTTAACCGCCGCGGTGACCTCTTTGACCACACTAACGAATTTGGTTGATTCAGCAGAAGAGATCCATGAAAAATGGATACGGCCGGGTTCAATTCCCATATGGCCCATAAGACTTTGAAATAAAGCAAACTTTCTTCGAGCGTAGTAATTACCTTCCAGGTAATAGCATTCACCGGGATGTCACCCGGAAACCCAGACACCGTCAGCCCCTTCTCGCAAGGCGGCCAGGATAAATTTGGGGCTCATCCTTCCCGTGCAAGGAATCCTAATGACCCGGATGTTTGCCGGATACTCCATTCTACTCACACCGACAAGGTCAGCAGCCCCATAGCTACACCAGTTGCATAGAAAACCAACGATCTTTGGCTCCCAATCTGACATTGTAGTAATCTCCTTATTCTGGATACTGGATGCTGGTTTTTGGATACTAGATAATCGAATATCGTAACATTTTAGCCTTCTGAAAATAGTTAGAACTAGCAAGCTTTAAAGGTTGTTAAATTTTGAATCGTGTAATTGTCTGAGGGCATTAGTAAGTGTTAAGAAAGAACAGAAATTTGCATGGGTGTATTTAAAGGCTAATCAGCAATTATATCTTAGCTGTTTTATTTAAAAGACATATACTGTTCTTTTTTTACACTCACTTATGCCCGAGTTTTACACGGTTTAAAATTTAATTGCCTTTGAAGCGGTCTTGTTTTTAAACAGCTAAATTATTACCGAATATATAGTATCCAATATCGAGTATCCAGTATCAAGCTTTACACTGCTTCATTCAATGAAAAGATCTGTTCAAAAATCTGATCATTATCAAAGCCTTTAAGATGAATCGCTCCTGAGCGGCAAGAGGCTACACATAGGCCACATCCCTTACACAACACAGGATTAATTTCAGCTTTCCCGGCAAATGGGCCTTCTTCTGTAAATGAAGGCGCTGAATAAGGACAAACATTAATACAGGAGCTACAGCTACTGCACAACATTGGGTTAGTCTTTGCTGACGTACCGCTCATCTGAATTTTCTTCTTTGCAAGTAAAGTTATCCCTCTTGTTGCCGCTGCCTGAGCCTGAGCTATGGATTCATCAACAGGCTTTGGTGCGTGGGCTAACCCGCAAATAAAAACACCCTCTGTTGCACAATCAACAGGCCGGAGCTTAACATGCGCCTCCATAAAAAAGCCATCATCATTCTGTGTCACCTTGAACATCTGGGCCAGAGGATTTTCCTTTTTTGGTATGATCGCAGAGGCCAAAACCAAAAGATCGGAATCTATTTCCATCTCTCTCCTGATGGTTGAGTCCGTAAACCTGACCTGAAGATCTCCATTGTTAATATTGACATTTAATTCTTTATTGAAGTCGTATCGAATAAAATGAATCCCTTTAGATCTTGCTTCCCGATAGAGATCTTCGCGCAATCCATAGGAGCGCATATCCCTATAAAGGATAAAAACGTCCATTTCAGGGTTGAGTTCTTTGAGTTTCAAGGCGCTTATTATGGAGTGGGTACAGCAAACCTTGGAACAATAAGGACGTTCCTCTATTCGTGAACCGACACACTGAATAAAAACGGTCGACTTTTTCTCCTTTAGAACCAGATCGTTTTCAATAAACTTTTTATCTAATTCCAGACTGCTAAGAACACGCGGATCCTTACCATATAAATACTGATCCGGCTTAAACTCCTCAGCTCCCGATGCAATAATGGTCACGCCATGCTCCAGAATCTTTTCCTTGCCGTCTATTTCCAATGTCGTTTCGAAATTACCAACAAATCCTTCAACCTTTTTTATTTCTGCATTTAAAAAGATATCAATCTTTTCGTCGGATTGAACCCCTTCAATCAATTCTTTCAGATTCTGCTGTATATCCTCACCCCGCCAGGTTTCATAGAGATGTCTGGCCTGCCCTCCAAGCCTTTCTTTCTTCTCAATCAAATAAGTATGATATCCCTGATCAGACAGCATCCTTGCCGCTGCCATTCCTGAAATGCCTCCACCGACAACCAGGGCAGACTGGTTGATCTCCAATTCCGGTTCAATCAATGGTTCTTGTAAAGCAACCTTGGCAATAGCCATTCTTGTCAGATCTTTTGCTTTTTGGGTTGCCTTCTCATGATCGGAAGCATGCACCCAGGAACATTGGTTGCGGATATTGGCCATTTCAAAAAGGTATTTATTGACACCGGCATTAGTCAGTGTTTCCTGAAAGAGAGGTTCGTGTGTTTTGGGAGTACAAGCGGACACAACCAGGCGATTCAAACGCTTCTCTTTGATGGCTTTCGCCATCATATCTTGAGTGTCTTGAGAACAGCTGAACATATTTTCTTCTGCATAAACAACATACGGCAAGGCCCGGGCATATTCTACAACAGACGGCACATCCACCACCCCGCCAATATTGGTTCCGCAATTACATATAAATACGCCTATACGGGGAGGTTCTCCTCTAATATCGATCTCTTCTATTATTTCTTTTGTCTTTGTTAGAGTCCAACGGGATTCAACAAGGGAGCTTCCGGCCACACCCGCAGCGGCGCTGGATTCGATGACTGACTGGGGGATATCTTTGGGGGCCTCAAAGGCGCCGCACACAAAAATACCGGGTAAAGAAGTTTTAACGGGTTTAAAACTTGTTGAAGATGCAAAATTATATTGATCACGCTCAATCCCTATTCGGTTCGCCAGGTCAATCACCTCTTTGTTCACGCCAAGACCGACGGAAAGAACCACGATGTCGAATTCTTCTTCAACCCTTTTGCCTGTTTCGTCTATATAGCGTATGAGTTGTTTTTCGGCATCACCAACAGGGACAATGTTACTGATTTTTGATTTGACAAAGCGGATGCCTGCTTCATCCTTACCTCTATTGAAATATCTTTCAAAATCCTTGCCATGGGTGCGGATATCCATATAAAAGATGGCTGTGTCCAGAGGCTCCTTGCTATGCTCTTTTGCGAGCATAGCCTCTTTGATGGCATAGGTGCAACAAACCGACGAGCAATATCCCCTGGCCCCGATATGCTCATCTCTGGAACCGATACACTGGAGCCATGCAATTTTTTTTGGTTCTTCTTTATCCGACGGCCGGACTAGATGCCCACCATAAGGACCCGATGCGGAAAGCATCCGTTCAAATTCCAAACTGGTTACGATATTATCAGATCTTCCATAGCCATATATATCGTGGATCCCTGGATCGTAAGCTTCGCAACCGCTTGACAGAATGACGGAGCCAACCCTGATTGTAAGATCTTTTTGCTTATCATCAAATTTAATTGCACCTGTTGGACAAAATTTTTCACAGGCTTTACATTTACCCTTTTTAAAGTAAATACAATTTTCTGAATCAAGTGCGTATTTAAGGGGCACGGCTTGGGCATATCTCACAAAAGCCGCTTTTCTTTTAATAAGACCTGCATCATATTCACTGACAACTTTTTTCGGACATTTTTCCGCGCAGATACCGCAAGCAATACATTTATCCATATCAATATACCGGGGATGCTGGGTTACTTTGACTTCAAAATTTCCCTCTTCTCCGGATATGTTTTTTACCTCTGACAGTGTCAGCAACTCTATATTGTTGTGCCGGCCGACCTCGACCAGTTTAGGGGAAATAATTCACATGGCACAATCATTGGTGGGAAAGGTCTTGTCCAATTGGGACATAATTCCACCAATGGAGGTCGTTCTTTCAACAAGATAGACATAATATCCGGAATCGGCCACATCCAGTGCAGCCTGCATTCCGGCAATACCGCCGCCGACAACCATTACAGAACCAATCTTTTCTTTTGACATATTTTCTTCCATCTTAGTTTACCCCCTAAAGGGGGGGTTAGCATCAGGCTAAAAAGCCTTCAAAACCTTTGATATCTATCTGGTTCATATCGACACCCAGTTCTTTTGCGTTCATCCCCATTGCAATCCCAAGTATTTGCGGGAATAGGATAGAAGGGAGCAGATGGTTTGAACCACGTTTTATGTTAATTATCTTCTGGACATTATCAAATTGCAACTGGCACCAGGGACAGGCGGTGCAAAGATAGTCCGCACCGGATTGTGTTCCGTCAGCAAGTTTCTTTTCCGTCAAATCCATGGAAAGGTCATCATTTACTCCCAGCAAAGGTGCACCGCAACATTCCAGCTTCAACGGCCATTCAATACTCTTGGCACCCGTGACCTCCAGCAATTGATCGAATAGAACAGGCGCAACCGGATTGTCAAACTGCATAACATCACTGGGACGTAAAGCATGACAACCATAGTGGGCGGCAATCTTAAGATCCTTAAATGAACGTGTTATCTTTTTATTAATTGTCTCAAGCCCAATATCTTTATGGAGCACGGATAAAAAATGCTTTACCTCGATGCTTCCCTTATAGGCTAACCCCTCTTTTGATAAAATGGCATTGATTTCATCCCTAACTGAGGAATCTTCTTTTATAAGATGATCTGCTTTTTTTAAACTGCCAAAACAGCACTTACAGAGCGTCATGACATTCAACGACCGCTTTTCAGCCAAAGCCAGATTTCTGGCAGAAAAGAGCAAAAATGCCTTGGAATCCACATTTCTAATGGGATAGCCGCAACAATTAAATTCACGAATATCTATTATATCGACACTTAGCTTGTCTAACACCGCTCTGGCCGACAACTCGTAGTGTTGTACGCGTGCCGGAATATTACATCCAATAAACAATGCAAATTTCATCATCTTATTTCCATTATTTTAATTAGTACCTCGTCTCATAAGTTTCGCTTTCTAAAATGGCAAATAGCATGTTGCTAAAAAGCTTGCCTTTTAACCCGTTTATGTAGAACGAGGAAGCACGAAATACGAATTTCGAAACTCGAAACAAATTCAAATAACCAAAACAGATAAATAGCCGTGATGATAGCCCAATCTTGTTTTGAATTTTGAACATTAAGATTTTGATATTGTTTCGGATTTCGGATTTCGATATTCGGATTTTCAAAAAGCATGTGTAATGTTGCAATATTTTAAATTGCCAAAATGAGACTTAAAATTTTTGAGACACCGTACTATCTGTTGCCTCTTTTATTGCCATATTTTTCAGTTCATAGAGCACATCGGTCACCTTTACGCCCTGTGGACAATTTTCCTGGCATTGATAGCATGTAAGACAATCCCACAACATCCTTGAACCCATAGCCAAATCTTTGAGACCAAGACCGACAGAGCGCATAATCTGATGCGGAAGCAGATCAAGAACCTCTTGAGGATTTTTATAGTTTTCCACCACGGGACAGATCGTGCTACAATTTTCACAGGAAAAACAATATGAAAAGGTTTTGGCTTGGGAAGATAAGGCAACCTTATGTTGAAAATTTTTATTTCTATGTGTTAGAGGTACGACAAGCTCAGGTTTGGACATTAACTCGTATTTTGCAGCAATTGCCTCTTTCGCTATATTTAAAGGTTTAAGATAATCTTCGGAATCGAGTTCCTGTTGATTTAGACCGCGATAAAAAGAAAAGGGTGAGAGCATTAGAGACACCGGGTCCCCTTTTTGAATGAATTCTTCTCTTACATTTAGCCACAAATCTCTTAGATTGATACCCGAAGGGCAGACAACGGTGCAACGATCACAATTTGTGCATAAATATATCCCTTCCTGAATCGCCTTGAACCCCTTTTCGTCGAGATCTTTATTTGCGGCATAGGCTTTCAGAAATTGCAATTTTTCTGAAGGAAGAATGTTTAAGTTGCCAATTTTATCAAAGGCCACAGCAACTGAGCATCGCAGACTGCAGGTGGCGCAATGGGTACAGGCATCCAACTCAATTGCCATTCTGGTAGCAATATTTGCCGGAGTCGATTTTTCTTTTTCCATCACTGCATTCACAAGAATGCTTACCGAGCTTGCAAATATATGAAACATTTTGCTGAAGGGAAGATATGCAAGACCAAAAAAACAGGCAAAAATATGGATATACCAAAGTAATGTGGCAGTTCCCATACCATCCAGCGCTAAGGCAATGGGGCCGGCGATCTTAGCAACCGCATATCCTGTAAAAGCCCATTGGGGCGGAGAATGGCATTCAATACAATTCATCTCGTGGATCTCTTGACCCTGTGATAACACATTCTGATCAAAAGGTTTTTCCACGCTTGGAGAAACAAGACCATAATACTGAACCCAGTAGCTCTCAAGGGCTTCGATTTCCTCTTCGTCGTCCAGACCCGCATAATCCTCTTGCATGGCCTGAAACTCTGTTATGGATGTAATTTTTACCCCTTCTAGAATTACACCTGAAATCATAATAATCGATAGAATAATGATCGCGTAGTAATCCATGGCGTTCGTCTTAAGACGGGGCACCTTCAAAATAAAACGTCGATAAATAGCAATACCTAATCCTACTAAAACCATGAAACCAAATAGATCTCTTAAAAACATAAATGGATTTAGTGTCGAATAGTAATCTGAAAATATAGATTCGGTAATGATACTTCCCATGGCGTGCATCAGCAGCAACAGCATAAAACCGCCATATATAAACATATGCATAAACCACCGGAGAAGATCCTCCCTGAAGATCCTTGCCTGTAGCACTACATCTAATATAAAAACTTTAATAAGTATAAATATTTTCGAACTGAAAATAGCACCAAATACACCTTTAAAAGCTGAAAATAATCTCTCGGAAGTTTGTATATTATTAGCAAAAATCCCAATTTTCCGTGTGAACCAAGTTGAAAATTTGTAGATCATGCCTAATATAAAAATAATAAGAGAAGTATATAAAGCAGCTTTAAAAATCATATACTTGAGCCTCCTCCATTAGAAACCTTTTAAAATTGTAAAGGCCTTTTCAATATCTTGTGGGATTAAGCTTGTCAATATATTTGTAATGTCATATCTTTAATTTCAGACCTCGTCATCCAGCTTAAAAAAATGGCTATGAGCCCTTAAATATCGTGGAATTGCATGAAAATTGGACATCAGGTCGGTCTGGGTTATAAGGTTCAGGGTTCCCAGTTCAGAGTTAATCGCTTTGCGCTTTTTCTCATTACCATTGATTCCATTGGATTAATACATGAGGGCATCAACCTCTGAACCTTTGAACTGTGAACCCTTTAACCCAACTCTTGCGTTAGAAACAGAGCCTTTTGTCCAAAATATTACCCCAAAAACTGTTAAAATTCTCGAGGTATGTATTAATCATCAACGGTCTGTTGCTCAAATTCCTTTTCACTTTGTCTTATGATCTATAAAGAAAAATCAAAAATCATTGTGGTCTGCGGTCCCACAGGTATTGGAAAGACCTCTACAGGTATCGAAATCGCCGGAGTTTTTAATGGAGAGATCATCAATGCCGATTCCATGCAGGTTTATCGATACATGGATATCGGCACAGCTAAACCAACACCTGACGAACGGGCCCGTGTCCATCATCACCTTATAGATATCATTGACCCTGTCGAATCCTTTGATGCTGCTCAATTCGCGAAATTAGCTCACAAAGTAATAATAGAATTACAAGGGAGAGGTATTACTCCCTTTGTAGTTGGGGGTACGGGGCTTTATATCAAAGCACTTGTGCATGGTCTTTTCCGTGCCAAAACGGCTGATAAAAATATCCGTATACGCTTAAAAAAAGAAGCAGTAGTACGCGGTACGGATTTTCTTTATAAAAGGTTAAGCGAGTGTGATCCAGATTCGGCAGAAAGAATACATCCCAATGATACATACAGAATTATAAGGGCCCTCGAAATATATGAAACAACTGAAAAAGCCATCTCAAAATACCACCGGGAACACAAATTTGCGGATTCGCCGTATAAGGTTTTAAAAATCGGTCTGCAGATAAACAGGGAGGCTCTTTACGATCGAATTAATCGAAGAGTCGATGCAATGATTGATGCAGAATTTGCCGACGAGGTAAAAGGGCTTCTCGAAAAGGGTTATTCGGCGGATCTTAAATCTATGCAGGCCATAGGTTATCGCCATATGATCGATTTTATCGAAGGGCGTATATCCTGGGACGAAGCTCTTCGAACCTTGAAGCGGGACACCAGAAGATATGCAAAGCGTCAGCTTACATGGTTCAGAGCAGATTCCGAAATTGTATGGGTAGAACCAGAGCAGGTGAAAGATATCCATGGACTAATAAAAAGCTTCTTGCGGCTTCCATAGAAATTTTCAAGTGGCCGGTTTAACTCTTTTTCATTTACAATGATAATTTATATTGAAATAATGAAATTTAAGAATTATTAAGCTTCAAAGGTTGTTAAATTTTAAATTGTGAGACCTTTGAAAAATGCTCAATTTTATTCAAGTTCAAGGCAGGCGAAAATTTTAACCACAGGAATACATTGAGTATTTTGA
>CAZQOH010000063.1:0-9476 GCA_964594355.1 uncultured Desulfobacterales bacterium | reverse complement strand
TCTACAAATTAAAATAATTAGAAATTAACAATTTATATAATTTGGAAATCTACACCTTTCTCCGTTTCAGATTCGATACAAAATGTGATAATTTCGTCATCAAACACCAATAAAATCCCATGTTTTTGCAGTAACAATTTACAGAGTTCGACGACTTTTACTTTCTCAGTTTTAAAATCCGCAAAATGGGATTCAGAACCAGGATGCTCAACATAGAATGGATTTGTTATCATTGACGAAATACTGAATGAGAACTTGGGGATAAACACAGCAATACCTTTTAGGGAGTTAGTTTAGTGGTCGTAATATTTCACAAACATTAGATATTAACTGCTCGGCGATTTTTTTGTTTTATATCGCGCTTTTATCTATCCTATCAAATAACATTCTATAAGTGTAGACAGTTTGCCAAAGTGCTGAGTCTGTTCGGGCCGAAAACAGGTGCAGATTGAGAATTTAAGTGTTCAATATCATAGACAAGCTAAAACCACAAGATATTGATTTTTATGGGATGGTTTAACGGGGCTAGCTTGCTTTGCCATATCTTTCCAATATTGGACAGATTGAACGTTAAATTTGGTTAGCTATAAATCCGTCCGAGGTTACTTTTAAGACCTGTGATAGCATCCATTCAGGGGAAAGTATCATCTATCTCCAAAACCTGTGATATGTCTGACTTCTGGTTGCTCTTTTATGAATTTTCAAACACACACAATTTGCTGTAAGACAATTCGTCCCTTTGCAGTAGCGCCAAAAGGGGATGAACTGGGTCGGGTCTGTATAGGCGACTGGATATAGGTGCGTAGAAGCCTCATGTATGGTTCCGCTCAGAAGAACGCTGCTTTGGTTTTGTTTTGCCCCGTGCCAAATGGGCGCGAACATTGACCAGTTTCCACAAAATTGCTGGATGTAAGGCCATACGCTTGCCTTCTTCTGGATCGTCTGTAAAAAGCAGTTCCGGAAAAAGCTCGCCTTGTTGAATGGAAGCGATGTATTTCGTTTCATTGTCGCCAAGCTTCATGAATGGGGATATAACATCCCAGGAACGTACGATAAGATCACTCGGTCGAGGCGGAGCAGCCTGTCCAATCAACATCGGGGCAAGCTGTTCAGCAACGGTACGATCGGTTATACGCTTTTCAATGCGATCCTGCGTGTATGCAGTCAAGGGATGATTCAGAATAGCGTACATTGCTATAAACCATGATCTGAACCGTTCCGAGGTCATTATTTCATGAGTCTGGCCCGCCAGATATGCCAGATCCCATGCATCACGGGCCGCGCTGCGATCCAAATATGCCAGTAGCTTGCCCACAAGGATTTCCTGAATGCTGACGGTACGGACCTTCGGTCGCTCCAGTTCGCCGGGCTGCCACATTTTCTGTGTCGTCGTGCCGTTGATCGGCATTCGAAACAGGAAGTTCAGGTCCAACTCGATACGATCATTCTGCCCTGTAACGGATTGACATAATAGATAAATTTTTCGTCCGGCGAAAGTGTCTGATTATTTCTGAGCACGATATGCCTTGCGCCCGACAAGTTGGACTAAGGCCTCTTCAACCCGAGGACGATCTGTCAACATTTTATCCCGTTCGAGATGCCCGATATAGTTGAAATCAAGATCCACTGAGAGCCTGCGAGGTTGGTCAAGGCAAATATTAAGTGCTGTACCGCCTTTGAGCGCAAGGACTTTGCCCAAAAACGGGTGCCGAAAGATGTCGGCAGCAATTTCCCCGAGCCTGACGACCTTTTCCAGCGGACCTATCGCATAGCCTGTCAGTGTAGAACATCGCTGAAAGTACTCAAGGCTAACGCTCATCCGGTTCCCTCAAATTGACGAGCTCTTTCGGCAGCAGCAGATTCCATCGCGGCGCGAGAACACATTCCCGGCGACTGCGTTCAAGATATTGCGGAGCCCGCGGACAGTGTTTGGCCATTTGATCAAGAACTCCTTCAGTTACATGGAAGCTTCTGCGAAAGCGTTCGAGAAACCAGCCGGTCGCAGCCCACAGATTGGCAATATTGTAACAACGAAGAATTTCCTGGAGAAGACCGAGATCCAAGATTGCAAAACCGCCGCCTGAATTGACCAGTTCCTGCAGCCCCCCCACCTCCGCCGGCCGTCGGAATCCCTCCACCAGTGTGCGCTCAGACCCGGTAGATTGAAATAGTTTCCCACGATATTCAATCCGTCTGAGGCCCAGTTTTCGACAGGGTGCGGTGCGCATGGGCCCAGGATGCTCAAGAAAACGAATATCGGTGCTATTTAGGCGTAGCGGCCGGCGCCGGCGCTCAACGTAAAGGGTGTACCGTGTCCAAACCGAATGTGCGGCCCCCAGGAGCTCCAAGGCGCTGTGATATGAAAAAATACCATCGGGGCGGACTGCCGCCGCAACCAAAAAGGGGTCGGGCTGATAACTTTCGACCGGCACACCCGGTGGTACAACCGCGTAAATCCCTCGTGCTACACGCTTCAATCTGCCGGCTTTCAGGTGATATTTCAGTCGCTCCACGGTACCCTTGCGCCTGCCGGCGGGCGCAAGGGCCCTGGCCGCTTCATTTAGCGAAAAAACTGCGTGAGTATTGAAAAAATCTGCTGTTCTCAATATACAATCCGTGTTGTTATGGGGAATTATTTCCCCCTTATTGTCACAGAACGTCAAACATTAATTAGGTAATAATCGATTTGACGTTTCGTTAATTAATAGATGATAATATACACCTTTACAGCACAAAATGTCAAACGAACACGTTACTCCCATTTATTGGCATTTTTTAACTTCACCAAAAATCACATAGATCAGGACTTCCGAAATCCATGCGACACCCCGATGTTGAAAAAGCTTTTCAGGGCCAGACCCTCTTATAATTGGAACATCATCGAAAAAGAAACTGTGGATGAAGTTATTTTCAGAACATCCAAGCCAAGAAACCGGTTGATGCTTGAACTGATGGCTCGGGGTGGGATGAGAATCGGTGAAGTGCTCAAGCTGACGCCTTCAGATATTCATGAGCGGAGACTGACCCTCAAAGATCCCAATAGCGGTAGAGAGCAGGAATTCATCTTTATCCCCCAGAAACTCGCTGACAGGCTTAAAGACTACGTCAGGCAAAAAGGCATACAACCCAATGAGCGTATTTTCCCTATATGTTATGAGGCTGCGAGGGAAATGGTAGCCAAAGCACAGGTAGTGTAGTAAGCATTCATTTGAGACCACACGATCTGAGGCGTCATGCAGCCACATATGCAAGTCGCTCCGGCGTTCCAATAGAAATCGTCTCTAAGATCATATTACGACATTCAAGTCTTTCGACCACAGAAAGATATTTGGGTAAAATCAGCGATGTAGAGGCCATGAAATGGATTGATACCTTATATGCCTAAATACAAAAGTCAGGGTGGAACAATCGGAGTTTTCACCCTGATGATTCCTGAGATAGCCAACCAGAAGGTGAAAATATCATCCACCTCAAAAACCTTGGATATGTCTGACATATGGGTAAACTAAGTTTCTCACAATAACTTTTGTCATCAAACTTTAAATGCGATGAATTTCAAGGATAATTATCCTATACTTGAATCTCGACTGGCCTGAATATATCAACAATACATTTTGTATAATTAAGTTCTTACGAATCACAAATTCCTGTTATTCTGACCGGAAAAACAATTTTTAAAATGATTGATTCCGAAAACAAATCCTCAAAATCGTTCAGGTGAAGATGTGCCTTGAACTTAGCATAGAGGCCAACCTATGAATGGTTGTGATATAGATTTGAAATCATTGTTTTAATATCTACAATATCTGTTATAGTTGAGCTTTAGAAACAACTCTTTTGCTCTGGCTCAATAGAAACCATACCGCTTATTCTAGTATTCCTCTTTTTTCCCTATGTCAAAATTTCCAAAATGCACACGCTTAAAACGACTTTTTCTAATCGAATAAAGCAAAAGAAGAATCTATCTATTGAAAATTCAATTGAAATGTCCACGGTATAATGATAGATGATATGAAAATTATATCATCATATGAAAATAATGTATTAAGAGGAGATAGAAAACATGATCGATTTTAAAGATGATTATTCTTCTTTTCAGGAAGGTTCTAATCGTATGGAAACTGCCATGAACGGAATCCCGGATCGTGTTCCTGTCTATGCGCAGTTGCATGAATTTGTGATGAAGGAGTTGGGTGTTAATGCAAAGCAATTTTATACCACACCGGACTTTTTGCCGGCCGGCACGTTAGAAATCATGGAAAAGTATGGTATTGATGTTCCTTTTCTTGATTATGACGTATATAATATTGAAGCGGAGGCCCTCGGACAGGAGATGAAATACAGTGATCATGCTATACCGGATGTCGACCACACTAAACCGCTGATTCGAGATCGAGATGATTTAAAAAAAATCAAAACGCCTGATTTCGATTCAGATGGACGTTTTTCCAATATCATTGAGATGCAGTCTATATTCCGTAAAATAACAGGTACTGAGCCTGCATTAAGTTTTTGTGCGCCGTTTAGTCTGGTGGGAAATATCAGGGGTATTGAACAGCTTTTAATGGACATATATAGTGATCCTGATTTTGTACGAAACCTATTTGACAGAATGACTGAAGAGGTATTGGCGCCCTGGATTAACTATCAAAAAAAGAAATTTCCAAATACAAAAGGTGTGGTTGGAAATGATGCATTGGCTTCCCTTCCTATTGTCAGCCCCGATATTCTAAAGGATTGGATTGTGCCTTATGTCTTACGCCTCAGTGAGCTTTGTGGTCCGGAGGTCTATGTACCCAATTGGGTCGGAGAAAGCTATCTCAAAAATCCCGAAGTATTGTTCGATCTCAAGCTTCAAGTTTGTCCGGGGTTTCTTGAGGGACAGGATCCGGACGTTGCGGAACTCGGTCCTGCTATTTATAAGGAATACGCGGAAAAAAAGAGTGTTCCTCTTGTCCTTGGAATCGGGGCGAGCTTTTTGGCATTGAGTACGCCGCAAGAAGTAACCAAAAGAGTAAAACATTACATTGAAGTGGGCGGAAAAAATGGTCGCTTTGCCCTGTATCTGTGCAACCTTGGCGCCACAACGCCTCCTGAAAACGTAAAGGCTGCAATAGAGGCAGTTCATAAGTATGGTATATATCATTCATGAAATGGGACCCCAATTGGGAGTTATTCGTTATTTGTTATCGGTTAATCGTTTAAAAGGAACAAAATCCGTTTTTATATTTCATCAATCATAGATTTATAAAATGAGACGATCATCAAGTTCTAATAACGAATAACAATTAACAATTAACGCCTAATTGAGCATTATTTTTGCTCAATTAGGTTGAGACCTTTGAAAAATGATGAATTACAAAAATTACGCAGAAATAAACTTAAACCACCTTGCAGATAATATAAATTCTATTCAACAAAAAGTTTTACCGGCTCAGATAATCCCTGTTGTAAAAGCCGATGCATACGGTCACGGCGCTGTTCCCGTTACAAAACGTCTGATAAAAGAAGGATTTAAGATCTTTGCCGTGGCACAATTCAATGAGGCCATGGAACTTCGGGAGAGTGGGATTACGCAACCCATCCTGATATTTGGAAGGCTCTTTCCCAATGAGATCCCGGAGGCAATAAAGGCGGATTTCAGAATCACTCTGTTTGGAAAAGAGGACATCCAATGGATCGAAAAAGCCAAAGGAGAAAAAAGTGCATTTGTCCATGTAAACATAGAAACCGGTATGGGAAGAATTGGTGTTCTTTTAGACCAGGAATCTGATTTTTTTAACTCTCTTGCCCAATCGAAACATTGTACTTGGGAAGGAGTATATTCTCACTTTTCAACATCTGATGAAAAGGACAAAACATACGCAAATCTTCAACTATCCCGATTTCAAAAGTTCTTATCTCAAATTCAAAAACTAGACCGTCAACCTTCAATTAAACACATTGCCAACAGCGGTGCCATACTGGATATCAAACAGAGCTATTTTGATGCTGTCCGCCCCGGAATTTTGTTATACGGCCATTACCCTTCTTCAGAAACTTCTAAATCAGTAAAACTTAAACAGGTGATGACCCTAAAGACGTTTGTGGCTCATGTGAGAGAAATTCCAGCAGACCATCCTATCAGCTACAGCAAACGATGGATTGCCGAAAAAGCAACAAAAATTGCCGTATTACCGATAGGATATGCCGATGGCCTTCGTCGTCATTTGACAAACAGGGGAGAAGTCCTAATTCGGGGCAAACGTTATCCAATGGTCGGCACTATCACCATGGACCATACAATGATAGATATTGGGAATGATCCTATAAAACCTGGAGATGAGGTCATTATCTGGGGTGATACGCTCAATGGCAATATTCAAGTTCTTGATGTCGCGAAAAAGATAGGAACTATACCTTATGAAATGACCTGCGGAGTAAGCCGGCGTGTACAACGCACGTATATCGGTGATCAGTAATCGGTGAGCGGTTATTTGGTTGGGTTCGACGACTTAATGAAATCTAAATCATGAACATGTGTTCAAGAAAAAGGGTTGTTATTTAAAGGAGGGAACCATGAAAAATATTACGATCATCTTATTGTCAATTATATTTGTCGCGGCATCCATCTCCGGGATAATTTTTTATCGACAAAGTAATGTCAAGGACCAGGAACTTACGGACGCCAAGGAAAATCTCCTCAGTCTCAAGCAGTCCGAACAAGACTTTAAAGTCCAGCTCCAACACAAGGATGATTTTATTGGCAAGCTTCAAGGCCAGCTTGAAACCTCACAGGCTCAGATTCTTTCTTTACAGGATCAAACTAAACAACTGATGAGTCTTGAAGATTGCCAGGAGATAAAAAATACAGAGCTTAATAACGCAAGTCAGAGAATCGTCCAACTCGAAAGCGAAATAAACTTAAAGGACCAGGAACTTGCAGATGCAAATGAAAATCTCCTCAGTCTCAAGCAATCCGAACAAGACCTTAAGACCCGGCTCCAACACAAGGATGATTCCTTTGGTAAACTTCAAAGCCAGCTTGAAACCTTACATGCTCAGATTCTTTCCTTACAAGGTCAAACTGAACAAAAAAAGACTGAACTGATGAGCCTGAAAAAGCAATTTCAAAACGTCTGGGAGGAAAAGGACAACGTTGAAATTAAAATAGAAGAAATAAAATCTACGTATAATGCCCTTGTTAATAAACTTCAGGAAAACATTAATAATCAGGAAGCAATTATAAAAGAATTTGAAAAAAAACTATCGGTAACATTCATAGATAGTGTTTTATTCGGTTTTGGAAAGGCATCCATTACTCCGGAAGGAAGAAAAATATTAAAAAATGTCGGAGACGTTTTAAAAAATCTCGAAGATAGAAAGATCCAGGTCATAGGACATACTGATAATATTCCTATTGGCTCAAAAATTCGATCCAAATTCCCGACAAACTGGGAACTTTCAAGCGCCAGAGCTGCAGCTGTTGTCCGTTTTTTCCAAAACGATAGCGGTCTTGATCCCGAAAACATGGAATGTTCTGGTCGTTCTTACTATCAGCCGGTTACCAGTAACAAAACAAGTGTTGGACGTGCTAAAAACAGAAGAGTTGAAATTATCATTGTGCCGATAAAGAAGAAAGTTGCTTTCGAAAATCAATAATCACTCGAAGCATAAAACACATGGAGTCTCGAAGAGTGAGAGTGAGTGCTCCTCCCGTAGAGCGGGAGGCATCAGGTAGCCCCCTTGAAGGAGGAAAAAGCGCTTTGGAACCTAAATTCGAAACTCGAAGCACGAAATCCGAAACAAATTCGAATGACCAAAATTCGAAATATTAAACAAAAATTGGGCTATGTCCAACATACCAAAAAGCTAGCCATATTGAGACTCTTTAGGCCTATTTTTGACTTTGTTTTTGTCATTTGAACATTACAATTTCGGATTTGTTTCGAATTTCGAAATTCGTATTTCGTGCTTTGCATCGTATTTCTCGCCGGAACGGTAGAACCTTTCCGGGTCGACAACTGGAAGTGGTGGGTTTAAATCAAACTAAGAATGTATTTCTATTTGTTGAATCTTTCTCCCTTTTAACCATTTCTTCGGCAACACTTCTTCGCAAAAAACCTTTTATACTTCTAAAAGCCTGGCTTTTCTTTTGTTAACCTTCACTAATCCCGAACCCAGAACCTCTGAACCCTGAACCTTTGAACCCATGAACCTTTGAACCTCTGAACCCATGAACGGTTAAAATTCTATATAAACCTTTTCATAAGTTCATCTACCATTTCATCGACATTTTCCGGTGTAATCCCGATTTGTCGACACACTTTTTCAACCTTTGCCATCCTATACGGGTTTTCCATATCGCTGAGACGGGAAAAGATTCCAACCCTTCTCCCAACCTGATATAAATATTGGCGTTCATGCTTCATATCCAGGAATCTATGTAAAATTTCTGTCATGTGTTCTTTGTCATGTGGAAGTTTGCCCTCTATCTCCTCAAAAAGATTCAAGATATGATCACTCTTGATAACGCTTGTAATCCCGTCTAAGTTTTCGATAAATAGCAAAATTTCCTTTGCCATCAAAAGATCGTTGCATTTTTCAAAACGGCCCGCCTCATAATCCTCAAAAAGAGGCACACTATTGGGAATTGCCAGCGTTCTAAGACGTATGAATTCAGGATTTATCTGGTTTAATGCATCTGCAGTTTCAAGAGCATGAATTTTAGAAAGCTTCTTTCCTCCCAGACCCGGCATAACATACTCTGAAAGTTCTATCCCGGCCCTCTTTACCTTAAGTCCGGCGTTGATATGTGTTTCCTTTGTAATCCCTTTCTTAGCCAATTTAAGAACCTGGTCAGAACCTGATTCTAATCCGATATGTATCCTATTTAAACCGGCATTCCCTATTTCTTTCAGATCCTTGTCTTTTATTCGTGCTATTGTATGCGATCTTGCATATGATGTTATTCTCTCTACCCATGGAAAACGTCTTTTAAGGTGTGTTAAGATTTTTATCATCTCAGACGGCTTTATGATAAGGCTATTGGCATCCTGGATAAAGACGGATTTCATTCCACTAACAAACCAGTTAATCGCAGCATGAAAGGCCTGCATTTCTCCAGGTTGAATTTCGGAAACGGCTTTCTTTATTTCAGTCTGGCTGATATGGTCGGATTCATCAGACTTTTGTTGAAGAGCCTCCACATGTCTGTAAACTGAATCTATATCTTGTATGACATGGTCGATCGGGCGAATGGAAAATCGTGAATCTTTATATACGGGACAAAAGGTACAGCGATTCCATGGGCAGTTTCTGGTAACGCGTATAAGAAGACTGTATGCTTCACTCGGCGGCCGTATGGGCCCCTGCTCAAACCCCTGATAAGATTCAACTACTTTTTTATTTGCGTTCATTTTACCTTCCCTGATTTATTATAATTATTTTGCCATAAAGACACCGGGCACAAAGAAAAAAAGAATTCAATGAAATAT
>CAZQOH010000062.1:0-9786 GCA_964594355.1 uncultured Desulfobacterales bacterium | reverse complement strand
CAAAATACTCTGATCAGTCTGCTCTGATTTGTGCAGTTTTGGGGGGTCATTCCATCCTTATGATAAAGACCTCAAATTTGATGCTACTAAGGAAGAAAGAAAAAAATATAAAAAAGAGTTAGAATCTCATATTAATGACAAATTTAAAAACTTAAATGGGTTTGTTCTTTTTGACCAAAAAAACCGCTATCGAATAGACTTTCCAAAAGGCTGGTAATTGTTTCCCCCTAATAACCGTATAGTAATTGTTAAATGTAATAGGACATTATTATGAAAGAAATCGAAGCACTAAAAATCCTAATTTCCAGTTTAAAAGCCTATTCCGTATATGGTGATATTGCCGTCACATTAATTCTTATTGTAGGCATAGCTGTAACCTACTACTGGCAGAAACAGAAGATTGACTCTCTAAAGGAATATATCGATTTATGGAAGCCTAGCCACCTTAAAACAGATTTAGAAGCCTATTTGGATATTAAAAACGAAATAAATGAAACCACACTGGAACAGTACAAAAAAGAATTGCAAGAATCAAAAGATAAAGAAGAACGGGCACTTCTAATAATCAAAGATCTTCAGCAGGAAAAATCTGGATTATTGTCAAAATTGGTGTCACAAGACACAGTGACCCTTACGGATATAGCTCCCTCGGGAGGAGAGGCCACTGCTGATATAGAAGAAGACTCAGTAATTTGGACAGTCAGATTTCGTAGCGGAATAATTAAACAATTTAAGTTCCCTAAGAAAGTTGACCCTGAAAACACTTAACCATTCATCAATCCCCTAATCTTCTCCTTGCCCTTTCAGGCCAAATTGTCAAAGAGCAAAAACAAAATAGATATTATAGTTAAATTCCTTTTAGCCGTTTTATATTTTCAAATTCCAGGAACTCCCTGTAAAGATCCGGCCTGAATAGCCGCCACAGCAAAAAGTGACAGCCCTCCAATTCCTCAAAGGGTAAACGGGTTATTTCATTTTCATGCTCACACCCTTCGCAATCCCAGGCTTGATTACTTTTTACCGCCAAATTAAGGCATTCACGGTATTTTCCGCATAAGACATTTCTTGTCATATTCGAGTCCAACAGATGCTATAGTATTAGAAACGGTACCTTATCCCTCTTTCATGAACCACCGGACCACCGGCCTTTGATCAATCATAAACAACCTTGGGTTTTCACCCTACGGACAACTCCAGGCTGTACGATTCAAGAAATGTATCAACACATGATTGATACAAAGCCGGATAATTTTTTGCCACCAACCGGATGCTTTCATCAATCGGATGACCTTTTTTCAAATATCGATCCAAGGCTTCAATAAAATCTTTTGGCTGATCACCAATATGAAAAGAGGAAATAATATTTTTGCATTTTATTTCCTGGTTATTCATCATCTCCGCTTGCCTTCCTGTCGATTTGGGGTGCCCCCGGCGATCACACCGGGGACTGTGATATAAAAATAGATCTTGATTGGGAGCTTCTTCTCCCATCTGCGGGGTAACCACCGGGGAAATGGCGGCGGTGAAAGTGTTTGCCGCCAAAAAGGCCCTTCAGAAGAAAACGGTTGATGATCATCAGGCCGATCCCCCGGAAGCCATTGCAGATCCTTCAACGGATGGTATTGATACATCTGCATAGTATTAAAAGCACTAAAAGGAGTGCAAGCTCCATCTATCATCAGGTAGAAGAAAGCGTGACATTTGTCTCATCTTTGACAGCTGGCACTTTTTGAACTGTGCTGACTGGAGTTCCTAATCTACTATTGACTCTATTATATCTCTGGTGTACCTTCAGCCAAGACACCTACTTTATTTCCTTTTGTAGTGTGACCGCTTTGGTCGTTTAGATATCAACCCCATTTAAAATTTCGCTAACATTTTTTAAATAGGGTATATTATGAATGACGAAAAAAATAGCTCCCGACAAATTCCTCCACTATATCATTATACTTCTCAAGATGGCTTGCGTGGTATTATTGAAAGCAAGTCACTTTGGTTTACAAATATCTTTTACCTAAATGATGCGTCTGAATTTAACTATATTTATAATTTAGTAAAAGATGAATTAAACTTAAAAACTCAAAATGCTCTTCGGGGATTAATTGTTCCAAATGAACATTTAATTGTTGAATTTTTAAAGAATGCTTTAAAGGTTGGGAAATTAACTGAGCTATTAGCATATTATGTTTCTTCTTTTTCCGAGGTAGAGGACCAACTAAGCCAATGGAGAGGTTATTGCGGGAATGGAGATGGGTATTGTGTCGAATTTGATGCTGATAAAATTTTAAGTTTTGTCAACAAGAAGAAGGCGTCGTTTGATATAAAGAAATGTATTTATGAAGAACAACAACAACGAAAGATTATTAGAGAAATAATAGAAGAATCATATAAAGTTTTAAATCAAAATGATGGTGTTGAGATAATAAAAAAGATCTCCGGAACCGATAGCCCTCTAACAGGTTTAGTTAAACCACTTACAAACGAAGAATCAGAAAAAATAAGCCCTGTCCTGACCGATTTTTTTTCGGGCTTATTTCTTAATGCTCCAGTTTTTAAGCATCCAACATTTTATGAGGAACGTGAGTGGCGTATATTCTCAATTTTTGGTAGACAAAAGGGGGTTCGGACAAAATTTCGATCTGGGAAATCTATGCTTATTCCCTATAAAGAAATTCAAATTGCAGAAAGTAACGAAAAAATGCCAATAAAGCGTATTATTGTTGGACCAACAAATCACCCAGAGTTGTCAAGAAGTGCAGTTGAAGACCTTCTGTTAACTCATTCAATTGAATGTGAAGTCGAATTGTCAGAAATTCCTTATCGTGATTAATAAATGATATCTGCCTTTCATGACGAAAAAATAACGTTCCAAAAAATTTACGATTCCCTAACGAAATCTGGTATAAAATGGATTAATTGTTACAGAGCGGCACAGGCAAGTGATCGTGAATTTAAGATCAACTTTTCTGATTAGCAAAATTTACTATAGCTTGGTTAAGAAACCATGCCTCATATGCAACAAAAACCCTCCGCAGAAGAAACCTATCCCGATGTATTTGAAGTGTCAGATTTGATAATTGAACGCCTCCATTTTTGGATTGAAAAGGCGGATCTTGAAGATGATGGGACGTTTTTGGGATTAGTAAAGATAGGCATCTTGGCCCGTGCGTTTAATCAATACAAAGCAATAATTAATCTATTGCGAACAAATCATTGGGAAGATGCTCTGATTCTGACCAGATCTCTTTTTGAACTTTTGCTTAATACTGAAGAAATTAATCGTCATGACAACCTTGAAGAGTCTGCAAAAAAATTTTGCCTTTTTGGAGAGTTGCAGGCATATCGTATGTGGCGTGAGTTAAACCAGTATCAGGTTCTGACTGGACAAGCAGAACCGGAAACCGAAGAAAAAATAAAGCGTTATGATAAACAAGCACAGATATTGTATGCTCAGTTTAGGCGTAAGAAAAAGAAAGGTCTCCAGTGGAAGAACTACTGGCATGATAAGAATGTATATCAACTTGCAAAAGATAGTGCTAATCCAAAACGTATGGATCAATATAATTTGTTGTATGCGGAAGGGTCACAATTTGCTCATGCCAATGCTTATGCTGTATACTCTTCATGGCAATTCTCCGCCCGGTCATCAAACTTGGATGAAGTTATAAATAATTTAGATGCTATTGAGGAAAATGAACTTCGTAAGATTGCCTCATTTGCATCTATATTTATAGGGGAAATACTGACTATTTTTGGTGATCAGTTGCCTGACTTTGACTCTAATTGGGTGGCCGATACCTTAGGGCCTTTAATCAGAAAAATTTATCCGACACCTATCGTTTACTATTAATTGATGATTGCTACCTTTCATCATCCATGCAGACAATTCCATGAGTGGTATTTAATTTAGTGAGCTCTTAGTCGCAAGATGGCAAAATATTATGGTCATATTATCCTGGTATTTGTAATTTCATATGTACTGTCCCCGTTATGCGTTTCCTCCTATGTTGGGGATTATAATGAACCTGACAACTTTAATGGCATTAAGTGGGGGACAAGTATTGATGAGCTACAAGATATGGTTTTTTACCAGAAAGAAGGTGATAAAATTGCCTGTTTTAGGAAAAACGATACAATGAAATAATGTGGAGGCCATGATTAAAAGAAGGTGGGGGCATTTGGTCAAACCTACCTAAACTGAGGCATAAATATCAATCATCTTCCGTTATTTTTTCTAACGGATTAAACGGAGGCGGAACGCTATCGCTGTTCAGCCGGATGATTTCACCGACTTTAAACTGTATCGGGGCCAAAATTTCATAAACACCATCGGAACCTTCAACCGGCATGATATTCAAGGCCCTGGCTTTGGCCTGATCATCTGTCAAGCCGATGAGTCCGGTCGATAGCTTAATCTCTTTTCGGACGATATACTTTTCCATTGATTTTCCTTTCGATAAAGTGCTGTGAACTAAGCATTTAGTGGGGGGAACCACCCGGCAGGCAGTCCACAGCGTTCCCTGCCTAATAGGAGTAGGCTGGAATAGGGCTTAGAACATCCCCCCGCAAGCACCTTACCCCTCGCCGCTTGCCCGGCGTAAATGCTGAACGATTATTTCATGTTCAAGCCATGCTCAGATATAAATTGCTCCCAACGCTTCTTTTTAACATCCGGGGCCTCTGGGAGAAAAAGTTCCCGCCACAGGAAATTTTGATAATTAGCACCCGGCATGTGTGACCGGATAGCCCATATGTTTTTCACAAGCTCCCCTGCCACTTCGTTAATGCGGCTTGAAAGATCCTTGACCGCAACCCTAAGAAAACGCACCTGGGCCGGATATAGTGAATCCTTAAGTTTTTTCTCAGCCTCTTGGTTGTCTTTCAGAACCGACTTCATCACCTGAATTTTTTCATCAATAGCTTTTACCTCTCGCTCCAAATCGGTATTTTTAAGCCTGATGCCTTCAAGTTCATCATCTGGCAATTGGCCCATAACGTTTGCGGTTAAAGCCTTTTCAAACCGTTGTATGCCCTGGTCGATTTCCTGTTTAAGTGCTTCCTTTTGGTCAAGCAAGGCCGCTTTCTTGGTTTCAAGCCTGGCCCCTTGGTCATCAAAGTTCGCTATTTGTTCCTCGATGCTTTTAATTTCGTTGAGTGCCGTCTTCATTTTTTCTCTCCTTTCTTATTTGCTGTTTTTTAAAGATAAATTTATGATAGATCTTTCAATATAGTCTTCAAGGCTTTTTCGTGGAATTCGTAATGAAGAACCCTTTCCGCCGAATCGGAGAACAATAAAATGATTTTCTTCGATTAAACGATAAACTTTCCGCTTGTTCACATTTAATATCTGAGAAATTTCATCGGGCCTAAAAAGATTTTTTCTCTTGAACTTTTCAGGTAATATGCTCTCCAAGATTTGTTTGATATGATCAGTCGACACAAAGCCCTCTCACCAAATACCCCTGTAATATAACCCTTTCATAACAATAATTCAGGAAACAATAGATGTAAAAACAGCAACTTGTGATTTTCTGAAAATTCTTTTCCATTTTTCATAACCCCAAAATAATAATAATTTTTGGTTGCTGTCTGGAATTCCATCTTGCCCCAAAAACAACCGTGGGTTAGATGCTCTGAAAGGACCCGACGATTTTCCACAACCGCATGTTGTACATGGTTGCCATTACTGAGCTTTTTTAGGGGTTGAAAAATATTCCTCGGTTCGATTGAAAATTCCCCAGGTACAGGCTCTAAAGAACTGATAGCCTTGTAAATCCTCATAGGCCATACAAAGATTTACTGCCGCTTGAACACTCGACAGGGCCGCAAAAACAGGGTTAAGATACTCCCTGGGCTCTTCGCCGAACATTTCCACAAAGGAATCTCTTGCAAGATTCTGAGCCCTCTCAATGCTTTCAACAAACTCTTTATCAACCGAAATGCCGATATCAGTCATTGTTTCCCCCTTTCCTGGGTTTCGTTAATAAACGATTATCGCTTCTTAAGAATTCAGTAATGATCAGGGTTTATCCCCAAGGTTATCTGGGATAACTGTCCGGGAAATCCGGTTATTTTGACCGGTTATTTTGAATCCCTTTTCCACAACCGGCTGTTGTAGCAGGTCAGAGATCGAACGCTTTAATTTGCCAACTGCATCCTGATCATCATTACAAATTAAGAGGCAGGTCTTAATCGTATTCAGGGCCTTGTCTAAAGCCATTTCAAAATTTTGGTTATCTTTCATTGATTTAAATCCTTCTGAATATTCCCGACAATATTCCTTTTATTTCTTCAGGAACATTCCCGGATTTTATTTTTTCATGGGCTTCAATGGCCTCCCGCTCATTCCAATTCTGGTTTTTAGTTTTAATACAGGTGTTGGCATAAGACCACGGCTCCTTTGTTGTTTCCCAATATTTAACAAGAGCCTTAAGGGTTTCATCAATTGCTCCAGGATGATGCTTTGTATTTACTTTTTGCTGCACCCATTGATAAGAGTTGAATGGTTTTTCTTTTGGTGGGAGCTTATGGATCTGCTCACATGATTGTATAATTGATTCAAAAAATGCACCCATTTCTTCATTAAAGGAATTCTTAAAAGAAGGCACCGAAGGTGATCTATCTTCTAAATGGTTAGGAGAGGAAAGGTTAGGAGAGGATAGGGATTGGGCATATGCGGATTCCTGCCCTTGCTCTGCGGACGCATTGCCCCCGCTTTGCGTTTGCATGTTTTTAGACCTTGCATACTTTTCCCACTTTGCCTTAGCGGCTTTTTGGGCGGCTTCTTTACGAGCTCTCGCACCACAAGCCCAAACTTGGTGCTCCTCCCAGTCATGCACTTTATACGTACCATCTTCCAGAACATCCAGCAATTTACAATCAATCAGAGCCTTAACCAATTCTGATGGATCTCGATCCCATTTGGCGGCAATGGCTATGTCAGTATCATCCCACCCGGTTAAAACACCTTCGGGCCGGTTTTGAGATACAGTAATCCAAAAATTGGTTAAAATATCGGCTGGGCCTAACCTAAGTTTTAAAGCCCTTTTTAGCCGCTCTTTCTTCGGATGATCCCTAAAGGTTACTGGAAGCCTGATATCAGAGTTCATGAGAGTAGATCCTTAAAGGCTGATTAGTCCTGGCGTTCAATTTTGTGCTCCGCCATGAACTTCTTAAGATCGGACAACAAGTACCGAATGCTTCGACCTATTTTTAAATAACTTGGACCACGCCCCTGACAACGCCATTTCTGAAGAGTAAAAACGGAAAAACCTGTAAACCTGGACGCTTCACTTTCTTTTAAACCTTTATCTTGCAACATTGAGCCCCCCTTTCTTGGCTAAAACAGTCATTTCTTGTCTGCTTTTAACCCTAAAACAAAAAGGCGAAAAGTGAGAGAGAAGCCCTCGCCTTTTCGCCTTCAGTGATAAATAAGCTGTAATGTCTTATCTATCAGGGTGCTATTTTTTTAATATTTTCCAGGGAAATAACCACGCTCGACATTCTTTATTATTTTCTTTGCTTTTGCTAAATCAGCCCTAAAAACACGTATAACATTTTGATTATTACAATCAGCTTTTTGGGATTTCGTGCCGATCTGTTTAATAATGTCCTTCATCTTTACTTTTTCTTTCCATAAATCATATATTTTTAAATATCTTTCAAGCTCATCTCTTTTTCTGTGCTTGGGTAAATTCAACTTATTTTTTTTGAAATCCTGTACAACTTCTCTAAATTTTTTCACAAGATCTTCTGATTTATTCCTGGGCTTCACCATGAGATACAAATCCCCTGACCCTTTCATTAACTGAATAAAATACTTTTTGAATTCATCAAGGGTCGGCTCTCTCCCTTCAAATCGTTTAAAAGAATCAATACAATGTTGTATCTCTTTTTCAACAAACTTAGATTCTAAATAATCAACTACAGGCCGTGATTTTTTTTGGTTCATTTTGATGTTTTTTTCTCTCCATTTCCACCATTCATCAAATGTCATAGAGGAATAATTTAGATGTAGATATTCATGAAATCTATAAACTACAGGATGCCAGATGCCAGGTTTATCCGTTTTAAATTTTTCAGGAATAGGTAGCTTTTTGTTTTTTGTTTTTTTACGCATAAATTCACAAAATTCTTTATAATCTTCACTCCTATTTAAATATTCCCATTTTAAATGCTCATATTTTTTTAGGTTCATTTTTACGCCTCCTGTAGCGTCCTGGATAAAGGGCCAGGGGAAAACCGGCCAGGATATCCGGTCTTTCGGAAAGGGTAGCTATTCCAATCCTATCCCCCGGCAATTTGAAATTATTCTTTTTGATTGTCCAAATTAACCACATCTTTTTTTTCTTTTATAGCACCATTGATAATGTCACCTGCTAAATCTGATGCCCGTTTCAGCGCTTCATCTCTTAAATGGGCATAGCGTTGCGTCATTGTAGGATCTTTATGGGTTAATAGTTTCTGTAAAGTGTACATATCCACTTTGCCGCTTGAGGCCAGCATTGATGCATACACATGGCGTAAACCATGGATGGGTCTAAAATCTTTTGGCAATCCTGCATCTTTTTTTATTCGATTCACCGGCCTTGCAATGTTGGTCCTCTGCTTTCCAGCTCGTCCAGGAAAAACATAAGGGCTTTTTGATCTTGGAAGTGAGTCTAACAACTCCCTTACAGCGTCATTCAATGGGACCTTCTGATCCGGCCCACCTTTGGGATCTACGATGTAGATAAAGCCACGCAAAAAGTCCAAGTGATCCCACTTTAGCCTGAATAGCTCCCCTCGCCTCATGCCGGTAAATAACGCCATTTTCATTAAAGGCCCTGCATATGGATGAGGCTCTTTGGCAATGGCTTTCAATAAATTTGTAAGCTGTTCCGGGGTTAAATCCTCGGTTTTGATATTATCCACTTGTGGCATTTCAATTTTAAAATCGATCCCCTGACATAATTTATTGTTGACACCAAAATTAATAATCCGCCTAAGTTGTTCTAAAACATGCTGAACAGTCTGCGGAGAGCGTTTTTTGAGCAACTTTCTTTTTACTCTTTGGATATCCAGAGGAAGGATGTCTTTTGGTTCTTTATTGGCAAAATTCGGCTTGATGTGGAGGTTATAGGCACTCTCATAGGTTTTCATGCCTTTTAGATTGGGTTTGTTTTTTTTATATTCTTTCCAAAGCCGATCTATAGTCCATTTGCCAGCCTCGGCTATTTTCTTGGCTTCTTCCAGATCCCGCTTCTCTTTATTCGTTAGCTGTTTACCATCAATCTTATCTGATCGGATTCCAGCAGCCCTGGCCGGTGTCATATCGTCTTTATTTTGCCGACCGGCCTTTTCCTCTATCAGTTTTCCGTCCTTGCGATACATGATGTAATAGATTCGTTCTTTTTTGTTTGAACCAATCGCTTTACCTTCGATGTAATAGACTCCCGCATATTTCGTTTTAAATCTTTTTTGAGCTGGCATGCTTAAATCCCTTTTGCTGGGTATTTGTTGGGTATATGTTTTTTATGAAGGTCTTCAGCCTACTCCGTAATATTTCTATCTCAAAAAGGCTTATACCCAACACTATACCCAACATATTTTTTACAAAATCATACAAAAGGGAACAAGTCAAGGAAAATATGAAGGGAAAATACTTTACAAAATCAGATGTTTTTAAAGGGGTTTTACAAGAGCGTACAAATGAGGACAAAAAATGTTATTCAGCCTCCGGAGCTGAAAGCCGCTGGTTCGATCCCAGCCGGGCGTACCACATAAAAAAAAGGGTTAGTCAATACG
>CAZQOH010000061.1:0-9825 GCA_964594355.1 uncultured Desulfobacterales bacterium | reverse complement strand
TGGGTTAAAGATTGATCGTTTGACAAAACCGATGTCGATAATTGTTTAGCTAATAGCATTTTTTGACGTAAAAGCTGTGAAAAAAGAACTGAATCCCAATTTCGGTGTCTCATAATTTTAAAAATGTAAATACGAGTAAAAAACAATGCTAAGACTAATGCGTGACCATGCAAGAAGCTGGTTAATAAAGATACTTTTAGGTATAATAGTTGTTGTGTTTGTATTTTGGGGTGCTGGAAGTTTCCGTGAACAAAGATCTGCAAGGATCGCACTTGTTAACGGTGAACCAATTACTAGGGAAGAATTCAGAGAAACCTATAACAATATCCTTGAACAATTGCGCCAAAGATTCGGAAACAACTTAAACGATGATCTACTAAAGATGTTTCAGGTAGAGAAACAGGCAATTGACCAGCTTATAAATCAAAAGCTTTTAATCAAGGAGGCACAAAAATTTAACTTTAGAGTTTCCGATAATGAGGTTGCCTCTTCAATTAGGAAAATTAGGGCCTTTCAGAATGCCGGAACATTTGATGACCGTCTGTATAAAAATGTTTTAAGTCGTTATAGATTGACGCCTGAAGGGTTCGAAGCTAAACAAAAGGAATCGATTTTAATAGAAAAGCTAAGGTCATTAATAACAGGCGGTGTCAAAGTTTCAGATCATGAAATTTTTGAATGGTTCAAATGGGAGAATGCTTCGGTAAATATCGAATTTGTTCTTTTTGAATCGGATAAATACAAAGATATAAATTCATCGGTTGAAGAAATAAATGCATATTTTGATAAGCATAAAGAGTCTTACAAAACAGAATCTATGGTAAAAGTCCGCTTTTTGCGTTTCAATCCGGAAACATACAAATCAAAAGTTAAAATTCCTGATGAGGAAATACAAGATTATTATGAAACAAACACTGATGAGTTCAAAAATCCAAAAACTGTTGAAGCACGGCATATTTTGATAAAGACCGATCAGAATGCCGGCCCTGAAGATGTTGAAAAAGGAAGGATAAAAGCGCTAAATATTCATAAAATGGCTTTAGAGGGAAAAGATTTCGCCGAACTGGCTAAACAGTATTCTGAAGGCCCTACTAAAGATAAAGGAGGCCACCTTGGAGCATTCAAAAAGGGGAGCATGGTAAAGCCCTTTGAGGACAAGGCTTTTTCTATGAAAGCAGGAGAGATCAGCGAACCGGTGAGCACAAGCTTCGGATGGCATATTATCAAAGTTGAAAAGGTAAATGAAGAATCTACTCTTTCACTTAAAGAAGCAGAAATCAAAATTCGCAAAAAGCTGACAGATAAACATTCAAAATTTATTGCATATGATGAGGCGGAAGCGGTTTACGATACTGTATTTGAAGGAGATGATCTGGTTAAAACTGCAGAAGATAGAGACCTTAAACTGCTGACAACAGAATTTTTCACAAGAAAAGGTCCTGAAAAAGAAGTCAAAAACCGGGAAAAATTTGCATCAACGGCCTTTAGCCTCAAAACAATGGAGATTAGCGATATCCAGGATCTTGGGGATGGTTATTATATTATTCAGATATTAGAGAAAATACCGGAAAAGATACCGGAATTTAATGATATTAAGAAAAAAGTAGAAGCTGATCTGATGAAAGAAAAACAGGATGAAAAAGCAAGCAATGATGCAAAGACCTTTCTGTCTGCTTTAAAAAATGGCGGATCCATGGGTACTGAAATTAAAAAATATAATTTAGTCCCAACCACTACCGGTTTGTTTAAACGCTATGATTCGATTCCGAATATTGGGTTTGAACAAGAAATCACTAATTCTGCTTTTATACTTTCAGAGAAAAATCAATTGGCGGAAAATGTTATAAAAGGGAAAAAGGGATATTATGTTTTCAGATTCATGGAAAGAAAAGAACCTGATCATGAAGGATTTGACAAAGAAAAAGGGCAAATAAAGGAAAAATTACTGCAAGAAAAGAGACTCAAAACCTTTGATGCATGGCTGACAAAAATAAAAAACAGAAGCGAGATTTCCATTAATGAAGATATTTTAAATAACTAAATTTGAAAGGTGGATATATAGATATGCCGGCTCAAGACATAAGACATACATCAAAAAAATGCCCGTATTGTTCAGAACACCTAACCCTCGATGCACGCATATGCTCTTCGTGTAAGAAGAAAGTTGGTAAAGCCGATTTTCATGGAATGGCTAAAAAAACCATTGACTGGTTGGCCTATACGCTTGCTATCATTTCATGGATAGCACTTTGCGTATACATTTGGTGGGCTTTCTTAAGAGAGTAATAATTTTCAAATAAAATATAAATAGTCTACCTCGACTCTTTTATTTCACAAGCATAGCTCTCATCATGTCACCGGCATTTTCAGCATGATCTGCTATCGAACCTATCGTTTCCGCCAATTTGATCGTATAGAACACAGTAACAGGATCTATCTTCATATTAAAGACTTTCTGCTTTATCATATCCTCCACCCTGTCTGCCTCATGCTCCTGTTGGCAAATATTTTGAATAATATCCTTGATTATGTTTTGTTGTTTTTTTGAATAATTTCGAAAGTATTTGTCGGCCTCTACAACCATTTTGCTCAACTCTTCAATAGGATCAATAACTGCATCAACAAAAAAGAAAAAGTCCTTTTTAAGTTCTTTTGGAATCCCTGGTTCGGGTCTATAGGAAATCCAGTCTAACGCATCTTCCACTGCATCCAAAACCCGGTCTTGTTCTTTTAAATATTCAAATAATTTAAATTTATCCACGGGCATCAGGGTTCTCCTTGGAAGACCCCCGCGAATACGTCTTTTGATGGCATCTGCTTCGCTTTCTAGTTTAATAATTTTCTCCCTGAGTTCTTCAAACATTTTATACTTATCTGAAAAATGACACTCTATAGCTTGTTGAAAAGCCCATGTACATTCTTTTACCTTTTCAGCATGCTCCTTAAAGGCATCAAAATTGAATGTCATAAAAAGTGATAAAAATGGAATACGCATCGTTACCTCCATTAAAACCCGAAAAAAATTGAAGGCTGAGCTTACTAAAGGAATAACATTATGTCAATTTTATAAATCTCCATATTTTGGCCCCGTTAGCTTTTTTGTTTGATGAAGCAATTTGGATTGTTAGTGAATCTTTTCCTTTCAGCATTGCCATTTTCGGAATATGCTTTATACTTTCTAAAATGAAGTTCAGTATTTACATTAAAAAACTACCCCCAACTCATTCTACAAAAAGGAGAAAAGCATAAAGGAAATGTTTTATGCATGTTTTAAGTTTACTATTTCTGTAGGAGTATATCCATGATCAATAATCTTTTAAGACCTTTTGCTACAAAATTCTCAATTTGGGCTGTAATTATATATCTCTTATTATCTTTTCCAACCATCAAGCAGAATAAATATGACGACAGTAAAAATTATTTCGCTCAATATGTCTTAAAGGGTTTGGCAATTGAAAATGCCGTTGCCCGCGATATCAATTCTTTGCCAAAATGGCCGCATGAAAAGAGTGATCTTCTTCCTGACCCTGCCCTGCTGTTCGGAAAACTGGATAATGGTTTCAGATACATATTAATGAATAATAATGAGCCAAAAGACAGAGTGAGCATGCATCTAAATATTCAAGCAGGATCGATGAATGAGTCAGATCAGCAGCAGGGCTTAGCACACTTCCTTGAACATATGCTCTATTGTGGTTCAAAACATTTTAAACCGGGTGAACTTGTAAAGTATTTTCAAAGCATAGGAATTCAATTTGGACCGGATGCAAACGCTCATACCGGTTTCAATGAAACTGTTTATGATATTCTCTTGCCTCGAGGAAATAAAGAAAGCTTGGAAAAAGGTCTTCTTGTAATGAGAGACTTTGCAGATGGAGCGCTCCTTTTACAAACTGAAATTGATAGAGAACGAGGGGTTGTCCTTGCAGAAAAGAGAACCAGAGATTCTACATCTTATCGCACCTATGTATCGTCTTTACGCTTTGAGTTTCCGGAATCAAGAATATCAAAGAGACTTCCAATCGGCACGGAAGATGTTCTTAAAAATGCACAACGCAATCTTCTAAAAGACTTTTATGATACATGGTATCGCCCCGAAAATATGATTATTATCATGGTGGGAGATTTTGATGTAAATACTGCAAGATTGCTGATAGAAGAAAGATTCTCCTCATTATCTACCAGAGCGCCCCCAAATCCCCATTATGATATCGGAAAGATAAAGCACAAAGGTATCAAATCATTCTATCACTTTGAAAAGGAAACCGGAAACACAACGGTCAGTATTGAAGTTATAAGAAAAGCTATACAAGGGCCTGATTCCCTTGCCTTTCAAACAAGTCAACTTAAAAAAGATATTGCAGACAGGACCGTCCAGAATCGACTCGATAAAATGGTCAGGAATCCAGACACTCCATTTACCTCTGCATCAATAAGTTCTGGAATATATCTGAAACAAATAGAATACGCGAATATAACTGCTGAAAGTAGAGCAAATAACTGGAAAAAAACCCTTGCTATCCTTGAACAAACATTAAGGGGCACAATAGAGTGTGGATTCACGGAACAAGAACTTAAAAGGGTAAAAAAAGATTACCTGGCACACTTGGATAATGCTGTCAAAAAAGCTTCAACGCGTGATAGCCAGGCCCTGGCCCGGAAAATAATAAGGAACCTGAATTCAAACAGAGTGTTTCAATCCCCTGATCAGGAGAAAGAACTTTACGCTCCCATTATAAAATCTTTGTCATTAGAAACCGTGCATGAATCGTTCAGGGAGACATGGGAGAATGATCACAGACTTATTCTTGTTACCGGAAATGCCAAACTGACCGATATAAATACCGATCCCCGGGATATGATACTTGCTGTATATGATAAAAGCAGCAGAAAGACGGTATCAAAGCCGATCGAAATAAAACCTGTTACCTTTCCTTATCTTCCCGAGCCCGAAAGAAAAGGTCTGGTTCTTAGTAAAAACAGGATCACCGATCTTGGAATCGTCCAGATTGATTTTGAAAATGGTATTCGCTTGAACCTTAAAAAAACTGATTTTGCAGCAAATGAAGTACTTGTTAATATTGTTTTCGGTCCTGGTAGGTCTTCCGAACCTGCAAACAGTCCTGGTCTTTCTATACTCAGTGAGAAAGTAATTAATGAAAGCGGGTTCGGCTCGCTTAAAAGGGATGAAATCGAACAAGCTATGGCCGGAAAGAATACGACTGTTGTTTTCCATGTTGAAGAAGGTCGCTTTATCTTTAAAGGAAAAACCGTACCCAAAGAAATCTCTTTACTGTTTCAACTTTTTTATACTCACCTTGTGGATCCCGGATATGAGAAAGATGCTTACAAACTTGCCATGGAGCGGTTTAGACAGCAATATAAGACACTTTCGCGTTCCATTGATGGGGCTATGATGCTTTTTGGAAAAAGCTTTCTGGCTGGAGGAGACAGTCGTTTCGGGCTCCCCCCTTATGATGAATTTAAAAAATTGACCTTTGATCATGTTCAAAAATGGATCCATAATCGATTGACTAATAATACACTCGAAGTGTCCGTGGTAGGTGATTTTGATGAGGATTCAGTTATTGAGACGGCATCGGTTTATCTCGGAAGCCTTGCTAAAAGACCGGGCGTACAAGAAAATAAAAGATCACGATTAATTAAATTTCCCATTCATCGATCTTTAAATATAAATGTTGATACGGAGATTCCTAAGAGTTTAGTAATAGTAGCTTATCCCACAGAAGATTTCTGGAATATAAATCGGACACGCCGCTTTTCAGTCCTGGCAGAGATTTTTTCAGACAGACTTCGAGAAAGAGTTAGAGAAAAGCTTGGTGTCGCATATTCACCATTTGGCTATAATAAATCCAGCCGGACATATCCCGGGTATGGGATATTACAGACTATGGTTCATGTCGATCCAAATCAAGTTGATATGGTTATAAAAGAAATAAAGAAAATAGGATCAGATCTTGCATCCGACGGCGTTACTGAAGAAGAACTTAGACGAGCCTTAGATCCTATACTTACAAGTATAAAGGATATGCGCCGAACCAATAATTATTGGCTGAATAGTGTTCTAACCGAATCAAAAAAATATCCCCGGCAGTTCGATTGGAGTAGAAGTATAATGAGGGATTATACCTCAATAGCGGCAGATGAGTTATCAACTCTTGCAAAAAAGTATCTTAATAACCATAAAGCTGCAACAATTGTGATAAAACCTGCTCGCTAGTGCCCCGTCTCATAAATTCTGTATTCCAAATTGGCAAAATGAAATGTCGTAAAAATGGTTATATTTAATCCACTTATCAGAGACGGGGAAATCCGAAATTCGAATATCGAAATTCTAAACAAATTCGAATGACATAAATTCAAATTCTCAAAACACTTTAAAATGAAGGTGCTTAGCCGCATTTGTTTTGAATTTGGAACATTCGGATTTTGATATTATTTCGGATTTCGGATTTCGATATTCGGATTTTCACGATGTTTGCTCCATCTTCGTTAGTATATCAAATTGCCAGAACTGAGCACAGAACTTTTGAGACATCGCACTAGTATCTTACTTGTCATATAACAAATGATTTGATATGGAAAATATTTCATTTCAATTTTAAAAAAGTAACAAAAATAAGGGAGGTATATTCTGAACTTCTTTAGCAAATTATGGAAATTTTTTGTCTCTGTAAGGCTTTCTGTTATTCTTTTACTGTCGCTTGCAGTCACTTCAATTATTGGAACCATTATACCTCAGAACGAAAATCCTGCCGATTATTTTCGTGAATACGGTGAGTTTTTTTACAGAATTTTTTCTGCTCTTGATATCTTTGATATGTATCATTCTTGGTGGTTTCGGTTCCTCCTTCTTTTACTGACAACAAATATTATTGTTTGTTCCATAGACAGGCTTTCCGCAACATGGAAGATCATATTCGTAAAAATTCCGCCATTTAATATTTCAAGATTCAGAAACCTTTCAAATAAGGAAGAGTTTAAAGACAATCGTTCACCTGAAATTTTGAAAAATATTTATGAACCATTTATTTCAAAAAGCTTTTCATATATAAAATCGGAACAAACGGACAAAGGATTCTGCATTTTTGCGGAAAAAAGACGCTGGACCCGTCTAGGTGTTTACACAGTACACCTAAGTATTGTTCTTATGTTGTTAGGTGGATTAATTGGTTCCATCTTTGGTTTCGAAGGATTTGTAAATATACCTGAGGGTGAAAAGAAAGAAAGTATCCAGATAAGAAATACAAATAAAATACATAAACTTGATTTCGAAATTCGATGTGATGATTTTGATTTAAGCTTCTACGACTCCGGTACGCCAAAGGAATATCGTTCCAGCTTAACCATCCTTGAGAATGGCAAACCTGTTGTACAAAAGGATATTATCGTAAATGATCCCCTTCACTACAAGGGAATAAACTTGTTTCAGTCAAGCTATGGCATGCTTCCGTCAAAGGAGTTTGTGATAAATTTTCTGAATAAAGAATCAGGAATGAATTATAAGAAAAAAGCAATGATTGGACAAGAAATGAAAATCCCTGAAGGTATGGGAACCTTCGTTATCAAGGATTACATGAATTCTTATAATTTCATGGGTCATAACCTTGGAGAAACTTTAATCGGAATCCTAACTCCAAATAATATAGATCCTGTAAAAATAATACTCCCTCTACGCTTTCCTAATTTTGACAAGATGAGAAAGGGTGATTTTGTCATTTCCGTAGGCGATTATAAACCCCGCTATTATACCGGTCTACAGGTGACAAGAGATCCTGGTGTTGGGGTTGTTTACTCCGGGTTCATTATGATAATTATCGGGTGTTTCATTACTTTTTTTATGTCCCATCAAAGATTATTCATCGAAGTAGAAAGGCGAGGAAAGAAATGCAAAGTAATAGTTGCAGGCACCTCAAACAAAAATAAACTTAGAATGAAAGATAATTTAAAGGAAATCGCGAAAAACCTGGCCGGATTAACTTAGGTCACAAAATATCCGAGTATTAACAAGACCGGGTTATTTGAACCTGAATTTTATACTAAAAGGATAAGTCATGAATAGTTCTAATCTATTATCAATTACAACATTTGTTTATGGTCTTGCTGCATTTTTATATATTTTCTCATGGATTTTTAAAAAACCGGCCCCTGGTATACTGGCAACATGGACGGCTATTCTTGGATTAGCAGGCAATACAGCCGGAATTATCATGAGATGGGTAGAATCTTACTGGCTCGGCATCGGACACGCTCCTCTCTCAAACTTGTATGAATCTCTTGTCTTTTATTCTTGGACCATTATTCTTATTTATTTAGTAATTGAAAAAAGATATAAAAACCGAATAATTGGAGCATTTACAACACCGCTCGCTTTTTTAGCATTGGCATATGCCTCCCTTTCTCCAAATATAGACGATCGTATTCAGCCTCTTATACCTGCATTAAAAAGCAATTGGCTGATTGCGCACGTTATTACATGCTTTGTCGGTTATGCTGCATTTGCAATCGCTTTTGGCATAAGCTTTATGTATCTTCTCAAACAAAAAAAGAATGAGCATAAAAGCCTTTTGCTTGATCATTTCCCCGAACCCAATGTTTTAGACGACTTAATCCATCAAATGGTTATGTTCGGATTTCTTTTTTTATCTGTCGGAATAATAACCGGAGCTGTATGGGCGAATTCAGCATGGGGTCGTTATTGGGGTTGGGATCCAAAGGAGACTTGGTCTTTGATTACCTGGTTTGTTTATGCAACATTGCTGCACGCCAGAATGATGCGTGGCTGGCATGGCAAGCGGATCGCCTATCTTTCCATCGCCGGGTTTGCGGCTGTTCTTTTTACATATTTCGGGGTGAATCTTTTGCCCGGCTTACATAGCTATGGATAATAAGGGACTTTTGAAAAACATCCCTATGAAGCATGAAAATAACAAAAAAAAACCTCATTTCTTAAGGCTTAGACTATCAGCATTTTTGGGAAGTATTCTGGCCTGGCTGATAATTCATCTTCTATTTTTTTCCTGCAGAAAATACATATTCGGTTATAATAATTTCAAAAAACATATCCGCGAAAATGCCAATAAAGTTCTTAGCGCAAGTTGGCATCGTTCAATGCTTTATACCCTATTCTTTTTTCGAAATCTCGACGCCGCACTCATGGCGAGCCGTAGCCGTGACGGCGAATTTATAACCGCAGTTTTACGCCGTTTCGGCTATTTTACACCTCGTGGCAGCAGTGGAAAAGGTAAGGGAGGGCAACAGGCACTTGAAAGGTTTATTGAACACATTCGCAAAGGAAAAATCGGCGGTCTATCTGTTGATGGACCAAAAGGTCCGCCCTATGTCTCCAAGCACGGAATCATTATCGCAGCTTCTAAAATAGGCGCACCTATTTTTCCTCATATATGGTATGCGCAATCTAATATTCGTATTAACAGTTGGGATCGTACTATTGTTCCAAAACCTTTTTCAAAGCTAGTTATGATTATTGATCGAGAGCCACTAAGCATCCCGGTGAACATAGGCCAAAAGCAGCTTGAAGAGTACCGTCAAGTTTTAAACAAGCGATTACTTCAATTAACATATCAAGCTGATCATTGGTTTGAACTTCGTGACAAATACCCTGACCCGCGAGATATACCGGTGCCGGATCCGGTTCCTTTCCCATATCACCCACCTAAAAAGAAGAAAAAATTGTTAAATGTACTTCATTAATTTAGGGAACCTGTTATGCCGTAACTTTCGAACGTTACTATACCGGTTGTCATAAATATGTTCCGATTGACCAGCGTCTGAACTTCCGAG
>CAZQOH010000060.1:0-9978 GCA_964594355.1 uncultured Desulfobacterales bacterium | reverse complement strand
GTCTATTTTTCTATTGCCTGCAAATAGTTCATCAATATCCGTTGTAAGAATTTTACGAGTCTTGGACAGACCCTGTTTAAGACGGGATAAAAAATCTGAATTATCGCTTTTGGCTTGGTTTTTTGTGTTCTTCTTACGCAGTCTTAATATCATGATTTACTTTCCCCCTTTTTATAAAAAGGGGGGCAGGGGGATTTCAAAATCTATCTGCTTTAGCAGGTAGTGATTTAATCTTTTGGCTGTTGAAAATTTACTGAAACAATCTTGGAAATTCCATTATTTTCCATTGTAATACCAAACAGAGTGTCTGCAAATTCCATGCTTTTTTTATTGTGAGTTATCATGATAATTTGAGATTTTTCTCTAACGATATTTAATAGATCGTTATAGCGAAAAATATTAACATCATCCAGTGGTGCATCAATTTCATCCAAAAGACAGAAAGATGCCTGTTTAATTAAAAATATGGAGAAAATGAAGGCAATGGCGGAGAGTGCCTTTTCTCCTCCGGAAAGAAGACTCATTCTTGTCAACTTTTTCCCTGGAGGATGAATCAAAAATTCTACACCGGTCTCAAGAGGCTTGTCCGGTTCCGTAAGCACAAGCTTTGCTGAGCCGCCTTCGAAAAGACGGGGAAATACCTCATTAAGTTTTTCATTAATCAAATTGAAAGTTGTAATAAATCGCTCTTGTGTAATCCTGGTAATTTTTGTTATAACTTTATGAAGATCATCCACTGCCTTTACTAGATCGTCTCGCTGCTCGGAGAGGAAATCAAATCGGGCTTTGCTTTCTTCATATTCCTTAATGGCGCCGAGATTGACATCGCCAATTCTTTCAATCTTTTTTCTGAATTGAAACAATTCTTCTTCCATTTCATCTGCAGACATATTCAGATTTTCCAAAGTTTGATTAAATTCTGATTTTAATTTTGAAAGTGAATCGCGATATTTTTCTTCGAGACGGTTTGCAATGTTTTCCTGTTTAATGCGTCGTTCGGATTGTTCAAGTTCAAGTAATCGTATTTTATGCAAAGTCTTTTCGCGTCTGCTTTGAATATCGGTTATGATGTTGTCATTTTCTTTCAATTTAGAATCAATGGTCTGGTAGTCCGTCTCATTGTTTTCAATTTCTTGCTCAAGACGTTTCATTTCGTCATACATATAAGAAATCTTATGATTATAATCTAGTATTTTTTGCTCTGAAGCTGTTTTTTCTTGTTTTTTGCGACTAGTTTCTCGGACAAACTGTTCGCGACGTTTTATCCCCTCATCCTTAAATTCTTTTAGTCGTCTTAGGGTATTATTGTTGTTTTCCAATTTGGCATTAAGAGCTGTCAGCTTGAGCTTGATATCAATGATCTTTTGATTATATTCTTCCTTTTCAGGGGACACGGAACTGATTTGTTCTTTTGTATTATTGACATTTTCTTCTTCTGTTTGAACCTTCTGGGAGATATCTGCTAATAACATGTTGTATTTTTCCATCTCGTCATCGATATCACTCTCTTCACCCAAAAGCTGTTCGTGTTCCAGTTGAACAATTTCAAGATGACGACGTGCATGCTTTAGCTCTTCGATTATTTTAAAAAGGGTTTTTTCGGCTTCTGTTTCGTTTTGTAAGGTTTTATTCTTTCGTTCAATTAGTTTTTGCATTTTGCTTTCAACATAGCGAAGCTCGGATTCCATTTCTTTTTGAGCATGGTTTGCTGATTCCAGTTTCCGGTCTAAACTTGTGATCTGATGTTTGGACTCCTTTATTTCCTGCTTTTTAGCAAGGATACCCTGTAAATTTTCCTTGCTCCCACCGATTAAAATACCCTGTTGTGATATAATATCGCCTTCTTTTGTAACAACCGTTTGAAATACACCATTGCTGTTCCATTCCTTGATAGCTTCTTTAAGATCATCGGCAACAACCACATGTTCTAAGAGTGCGTTTACTATCTTTTCAAAACCAGGTTTTACAGAAATATGATTCAAAAGCAGTTTTGCATGGTTTGGCTTACTTTGACTGCCGTATTCCATATGTTTAACAGATGAAACCGGAACAAACCCGCTACGGCCTGCACCATGTGTCTGAAGATAATCTATTGAACCGAGACCTGTTTCTTGATCCTTTACGAGAATATACTGCAAGGATTCTCCAAGAACAGCTTCTACCGCGGTTTCAAAAGAGGAATCAGGTTCAATAACATCTGACATGATTCCGACAATATTGGTTGATAACTTATTGCTGATATTTGGTTGTTTTAAGCTTTGATATTCATTTGACGGACTTTGAGCTTTTAGTTTTGAGTTGACGGCTTTCATAATGGTCTTGACACCGTCTTTATACCAGTCGAAGTTTTCTTCCATTTTCTTTAAAGTAGTATATCTGGATTTGGTTTTATTTCGATCAAGCTCTAAAGTCTGTACGAGCTTTACATGATTCCCGAGGGCCATTCGTTTTTCTTCGAGCTCAGATTGGATAATTTCAATATCCTTATCTAATTTGACTATATCTTTTTTAAAGGATTCCAATTGTTCTTCGGCTTTAGACTTTTTCTTAAGATCTCCCTCGATCTTCTTTTTTGCTGTTATATCTTCTTCACCGGCTTTCTTTAAACGCTTTTTAAGACTTTCCTTATTGTTAGATGCATTTTGGTAGATGTTGTTATATCTGGCTTCCTGGGCCACCAGGTCCAAAAAGTTTGTTTTATGTGTTTCGAGATCTTGATTTAATTTCATTAAACGATCTCTTATATTCTGCAAGGTCGTATGTTCCTGGTCCAAGGTTAATTTTCTATTATTTATATCTTCATTTAGCCTGGTATTTTGGCTATCAACCTGGGCGATTTCGTTTATGATTTCCTCATTTTTATATTCAAGATCAGCACTTTCAGATTCCGACTCTTTAATCTCATTAGTAAATCTTTCTACATCTTTACGAAGATGTTCAAGATCATTTTCAACCCGGTCTATCCTGCGCTGAGTATCAAATTTTTGAGATTTTTGTTCTGAAATTTTTTGATTTTTTTGCCAGCGCTGCAGTTTAATCTCTTCAATAGCAGAATCAATTTTTTTAATTTTGGATATATGTTCTATATCCGTATCTTGTAGACTTCTTAATAGAACATCTGTTTCTTCAATTTGGTGGGTGTAATTATTATAATGATAAAGAGCATGGAGAATTTCAAGCTCTTTGATGCGTTCCTTGTGTTTCTTGAAGGTTTCAGCCTTTTTTGCTTGGCGTTTTAAGCTGGTCATCTGTCGTTTTATTTCTATAATTATATCTGTAATACGCAAGAGGTTCTGGTTTGTGGATTCTATTTTACGAAGAGCTTCGTTTTTCCGGTTTTTATACCTGGTAACTCCTGCTGCTTCCTCTATATAGAATCTCCTTTCTTCCGGCCCTGCTTCAGTGATTGCGCCTATATTTCCCTGTTGTATTACAGCATATGCTTTTGTACCTAAGCCGCTTCCTAAAAATATATTATGGATATCTTTTAACCTGCATAGCTGCTTGTTTATGAGGTAAGCACTTTCACCTGATCTGTAAAGACGTCTTGTCAGCATTATTTCAGTGAAGTCTTTTAATTCTTCCGGAGCGGTGCCGTTATCATTTTCGAGGATTAATGAAACCTCTGCCATGTTAAGTGGAGGTTTTCCTTTTGTGCCTGCAAAAATAACATCTTCCATGGACTTTCCACGGAGTTGCTTTACACTCTGTTCTCCCATTACCCATCTAAGCGCATCAACGATATTGCTCTTTCCGCAACCATTGGGGCCTACAATCGCTGAAATACCTTCTGGGAAATTGATAACGGATTCTTCAATAAAGGATTTAAACCCGGTTATTTTGAGCTTTTTAAGTTTCATATGAGTTAAACTCCTATTATCCCCTCACTCTATTATCCAATGGACACGTAACTTATTGAAATATTGGTGATCAGATTACCGATTACTGATCACCGAAACGCATGGTCCACAGCTCTTACCATAATTTTTTGAGAAGTTACATGGACACTACCTATTATTTCACGAATACCAATAACACAACAAAAAGGCTTTGTAAAGGAAAAAACACAATGGAAGGTATATTTTTAGTAATTTGAATACAATATATGGTAGATTGGGAAGATACTTGACTGGTAACTCCAGATTCTATAGCTTGACAGAGAAAATGTATTAACACATTTTGAAAAAGAGTTGGGATGATAATTTTTAGATGAATTTATTATTTTACGAAAGCAAGTCTAAAAAAATAGATAAATCAGAGGTTTAACGTATTGTCAGATTTAATAAAAAGATACTGGTTCATTGCGGGGCTTTTGCTGGTCTTTGCCTTAACGCTAACCGATTCGTCTGAAACTGTTTCCGGTGTTGGCAAATGGTTTAAAATGCATCGAGGGCCCGATGTAGTCATTATTATTATTTTCTTTTTTTCAGGTCTGATATTAAAGGCCAGACAGATAAAGTCAGGATTAGCAGATATAAAAGGCACTTTGATTGCATTGTCATTAATTTTTTTAATTGCACCTATAATTTCTATATTATGGGGAATATTGCCGTTTAATACAGGTGTCAAAATTGGATTATTTCTTGTGGCTGCTATGCCGACAACCTTGAGCACGGGTGTCGTTATGACCGGTGCCGCAGGTGGAAACATGGCCCATGCTCTTGTGATAACTGTATTGGCAAATGGATTTGCAGTATTCACGGTACCGATTACACTTTCCTTACTCCTAACTCTAATTGGAGGACCAACAGTTGTTACGATAGATAAGTCGGAAATCATGATAAAGATTTTATTATTTGTTCTGTCTCCTCTTTGCCTTGGTCTTTTGATAAAATTCTATGCAAAATCATTTATTGATCGAATTGATTCTAAATTACAGATATTAAACCAAATATTGGTACTTGGAATCGTATGGATGGCCTTATCCCAGGCAAAACAGACCTTAATGAACAGCGGAGAGATGATCGGAATTGTCATTTTATCCTCCCTAATCTTCCATGGAATATTATTGGTATCAGCATTCCTTTTTACACGACTGTTCAAACTAGGGCAGGGTAGGAGAGAGAGTGTTATTTTCATGGGTGGACAGAAAACACTGGTTCTCTCAGTGATTTTACAAGTTTCACTATTTCCGCAATACGGATTAGCCCTTGTTGTCTGTGTGGTGCACCATATCCTGCACCTGGTGATGGATGGATATCTGGTTGGCAGGCTTAGACATCGTCAAATAGTTGAGTAGTTAAGTGGTTGAGTGGGAAAAGATTTATAGTAACCATTTACGGTTCAGAGGTTCAGGGCTTACGATTTATTAATATTTTTGCTTTTAATCTCAGTGCAAACTGTTATATGTCCAATTTTTGAAAAACGGCTATTATTTTTATCATTACAACTACTTAACTACTAAACTACTCGACGACTTAACGAGATTTGTAAAGAGCAGATAACAGAGGATTGAGAACAAAGATCAAAAAGCAATATGCTTCTTGAGGGGTAGGGCAGCATCAAAGAATCTGGCTCAGGAACAATTTGGTCCTATCGTGAATGGGATTAACGAAAAAGTGTTCGGCCGTACCTTCTTCGACAATTTGGCCTTCGTCCATAAAAATAACCCGGTCAGAGACTTCCTTTGCAAAGCCCATCTCATGGGTTACCACAACCATGGTCATACCCTCCCGGGCCAGCGTTTTCATAACGTCCAGAACTTCACCAATCATTTCAGGGTCGAGGGCCGAAGTAGCCTCATCGAACATCATGATTTTGGGATGCATGGCCAATGCTCGCGCAATGGCTACCCGTTGCTGCTGCCCGCCGGAAAGCTGAGATGGGTAAACATACTCTTTTTCCAAGATTCCCACCTTATTAAGAAGACCGCGTGAGATGTCAATTGCATTTTCCCTGTTTCTTTTGCGAACCACCTGTTGTGCCAGAGTTACGTTTTCAAGGACTGTCTTGTGAGGGAAAAGATTAAAAAGCTGAAAGACCATGCCGATCTCTTCTCGAATCTTGTTAATGTTTATCGCTTTATCATTGATGTTAACGTCGTCGATAAGAATATCTCCGCTGTCGAGTTCCTCGAGACGATTGAGGCAGCGAAGAAAGGTGCTTTTCCCTGATCCGCTGGGGCCAATGATAACTACTACTTCACCCTTTTTAATGTGGGTTGAGAAGTTAACAAGAGCCTTTACCTCTTTTCGGTCCGGCGTTATAAATGTCTTATAAGCATTTTTTACTTTAATCACTGATAGCTAGTCTCCTTTCAACGTATTGGGTGGCCATTGAAAGAGTAAAGGTCATGATCAGGTAGAGAAATGCCATCGTAAAGTATATCTCAAAAGCATAGTAGGTTCTGGCTACGGCTTGTTGTCCCTGAAACGCTAGATCACCCAGGGCAATGACTGAAACCAGGGAAGAATCCTTTATCAAAGAGATGAACTGACCTGCCAACGGGGGTATGATTCGCTTAAAAGCCTGGGGAAGTATTATATGTCGCATAGCTTCGCTGTATGACATACCGAGAGATCGGGCTGCCTCCATCTGACCTTTGTGGATGGATTGGATGCCCGCACGTACGATTTCACCCACGTAAGCGCCTGCAAAGGTGGCAAGGGCGGCAGTACCGGCCACAAATGCAGTAAGTTTCAGGAGAGAGCCAACAAAAAAGTATATGATATAAATCTGAACGAGAAGGGGCGTGTTTCTGATGAGTTCCACATAGGCTAATGAAAGCCACCGTGTAACCGGCTCTTTGGAAAGTCTTGCTATACCTACCACCGTTCCGATGATTATGGCAAAAAAGATTGAAGCAACAGAAATTTTGAGTGTTAACATGAAGCCCATCATAAGGATGCCCATTCGGACCTTTACTATCGGGTCTTCAGCAGATTTTGACCCATAGTAAAACAGCATTTCAGGAATCTTTTCCCAATGCCATATATAGGTGATACCTTTCCTCATAAAGAAGTAATAGACAGCTGCTGTGATAATAGCCAGAACGCCTATGGTAATCAGTGATCTCTTGTTAAAGATCAAATCTAGCCTCCTTTATTCAAATAAAAAGGGGGCGTGCGAGTGCACTCCCCCTTTTATGTTATTATTTACTGTTGTTTAGCCAATTCTTCTATGTAGTCCACAAACCATTTTTTCTTGAGTTGATCCCAAAGACCATCACCTCGAGTTTGTCGCAGGAAATTATTAAGCCAGTTGAGAAAATCTGGATCTCCCTTCCGAATGGCCCATGCCAGAGGTTCATAAGTAATTGGATCAAAAATTCCCATGGTACTATCCTTATATTTTGCAGCAAATACCCGAACCTGTGGTTCGTCATAGATAAAAGCATCGGCAATACCGTTGGCCACTTGAAGGGCTCCCTCGCCCTCTGTCTTAAAAAAACGGCCGGTTGCTTTGGGCATCAACTTTTCAGCAGTAAAAGCTCCCGTGACCCCCAATTTGCTAGTGACAACTACACCTTTTTTATTTAGATCCTTATAACTTTTATATTTATATTTGTCCTTTTTATTAATCAGCAGGCATTGGCCGATATAGTAGTAAGGCTCACAGAAATTGACTTTAAGATTTCTACTTTGAAGAATTGTCATTCCGGATATGATGATGTCAAATTTCCCGGTCATCAATGCAGGGATGATACCTTCCCAGGCAGTGTTTATAAGTTTAACCTTTTTCTCTCCTCCTTTACCAAAAATGGCTTTTCCCATTGCATAAGCCATGTCCACATCGAAGCCGACAATATTTCCCTTTTCGTCCTGCATTTCAAATGGCTGATACCCGGCTTCCATACCGACCAGAAGCTCTCCACGCTTTAAGATTTGTTCAAGTGTTGATTTTTTGGCGAGTTCAATATCAGATCCAAATACAGGCACAGAAATCCATAAAAAAATAGCAGTAAATACAACCATCAATTTTAAACCTTTCTTCATATCAATCCTCCTTTTTTGTGTTTGGTTTGTAAGTTGCCAACCAAGACTGATGGCCTTACAACCAGGGTTAGTGAGACTTATTGTTAATGATATGGAAAATTTTGGGAATAAAGTTCTCATATACCATAGAGATCATAATGTCAATAACTTGAATTAGGGGTATACATTTATGTGCGATGCCTATCCATGTTTTCCTCATACCAGGGGGCAAGATTTTCAAAGACGATGTATGGAAGGCAGTATCCGAGACCGAACATTATAAAGCAAAGGAGTTTTCTTTCTTGACAACGAATTGGGATTGAGTTAAATAATGTTAAAAGGGTTACAAAATGTCTCAATTGGACAATATGTTTCTTTTTTTATATCATGGCTCATCACTCATCTCAATTTAAGCCAGTGGCTATGCTATTGCTGGACTCTTTCATCCGTTTGTGGAAATCGTTATCCACGATATCATAGATGACACTATCGAATATATAGCCAATCCCTTCTCAGGAAGAGCGGTTGGAGATGCATCTTTGATAGGTTTAGACCTTAAAGATCCCAGTTTGCAAAAGGATATACTCGATCCTTATGCGCTTGATGTTAGCGGACGGATATCGCTGTTGAAAAAATTAGACGATAAAGGGCTTTTTTACGCACGAAAATCGGTAGAACAAATAGCCCGAGTTTTAGGGATCTCCCGGGCTACAGTGTATAAAAATTTAAGGGAAATAAGGAAAGAAGACGTAATAATACGGTTAAGTCGGTCTTAGATAATGTAGATTGAATAAAGACGCAAAACTTTGAAAACCCGGAGGTGGGAAGTGACACATATATTTAATCTTGATCAGATTAAGAAAGTTCTGCCCACGCTTGATATCGTCAAGGATCTGGAAGAGGGATTTATCGCCTATTCCCAGGGACAGGTGGTGGTCCCGCCTGTGGGCGAGTTGAGCTTCGAGGACCCGCCGGGCGATACCCATATCAAGTATGGTTACATTAAGGGTGATGACTACTATGTCATCAAAATTGCCTCCGGTTTTTATGACAATCCTAAAATCAATCTGTCTTCAAATTCCGGACTGATGCTGCTGTTTTCCCAAAAAACCGGTATACCGGCCAGCATCCTGCTTGACGAAGGATTTCTCACCGACGTGAGGACAGCGGTGGCGGGTGAAATTTGTGCAAAATATCTGGCGCCCAAAGATATTCATCGAATCGGCGTTTTTGGGACAGGCGTTCAGGCAAGAATGCAGGTCGAATACCTGAAATCGATTACCGACTGCAAGGATATCATCGTATGGGGCCGTAACGAAAGCAGTTTAGACGTCTACAAAAGAGATATGCAAGAGATCGGATATGCCGTTCAAACCACTCAGAATGCCAAGGAAGTTGCAGATAGTTGCAACATGATTGTGACAGCGACTCCGGCAAAAAGCCCGTTATTGCATGCGGGTCAAATCCGGAAAGGAACCCACATCACCGCCATGGGTTCTGATACCCTCGAAAAACAGGAATTAGACTCAGAAATCTTGCAGACGGCCGATATCGTTGTTGCTGACAGTATCGAACAATGCATGTTGCGAGGAGAGATCCATATGGCCTTAGAAGTCGGGTTACTGAACAAAGAGGACATCTTTGAATTGGGTAATGTCATTAACGATAAAGAACTTCAGAGAACCTCCGCTGACCAGATATCCGTCGCAGATTTAACAGGCGTAGCAGTCCAGGATGCTCAAATCGCCAAAGCGGTTTATGAGGCTCTACGTTAATTAGATAGCCAATTATCAATAGTGATCACCAGCAGCGTTGCACCATGACGCGTGCGCTGGCGATAAAACAGAAACTTCTAAAAAAGGAGGACACGTCATGAAAAGAAGATTGCTTTTACTTTTACTGGTTGGTGCTTTGATACTCATGTTCGGAGGCTATGCCTCGGCAGAAAAGCTTAGAGTGGGATGCGAATGTACCTATTTCCCCTTTAACTACCGGACGCCAGAGGGTGTGCTCTCCGGCTACGATGTTGACGTTGCCAAGGGTGTCCTTGGCATAATCGGCGCTG
>CAZQOH010000059.1:0-10000 GCA_964594355.1 uncultured Desulfobacterales bacterium | reverse complement strand
GCCCTACACTAATTTTTCAAGGGGTAGGTGTCTCACTTTCATTGGCACAGAGGGAACTAACTCTTGAAATTCTGCCCGTTCCGTACTACACTCTATTCTCGTAGGCTGCTCCATATTGAATAAAATTTGGAACTACTTTCAGAAATAAGCCACGAACAGAAGGCTAAAACCCCAATTGAGCGAAAATGCTCAATTGGATGTTATTCGTTATTGGTTATTCGTTATTTGAAAATGCATTTGTCACGGTTTCATATATCTATCAGCAATGAGATATAAAACCGATCAATGATAATCCGCAAACCAATAACCATTAACGATTAACGGATAACACCTAATCGAGTTTTGACTCGATTAGGGTAAAAGGCATTTTAATGCTAAACAAGCGTCAGCAATTCGGTAAGGAAAGTGAATCCGAAGCCGTCAGGTACTTGAAAAAAAACGGATACAAAATTCTTGAGCAGAATTACCGTACAAAACTGGGCGAAATCGACATAATTGCGAAGGATAAGGGAACGATTGCTTTTATTGAAGTAAAAAGTAGAAGATCGGGTAATTATGGAAACCCAAAATGGGCAGTAACCCCCAAAAAGCAGCGGAAGATTTCCATGGTTGCGCTGTACTATCTAAAAACTACTAACCAGAGTGATGAAAAGGCAAGATTTGATGTGGTGACATTAATCTCAAATTATAACAATCCCAGAATAGAAATAATTAAAAATGCCTTTGAACTCGCTTATCTGTAAATTGAATTATTTTCATTTATCTTTATTTTCCGGTAAATAAAAAATGCAATTCTCAGCAAAACCTGGAAAACTCTACGTTGTAGCAACTCCCATAGGTAACAAGGACGATATTACTTTAAGGGCTCTTAGGGTCCTCGGAGAAGTCGATTTTGTCGCAGCGGAAGATACTAGACATACGGGCAGATTCCTTGCCCATCATAAAATCAAAAACCGTCTTATTTCCTATCATGAGCATAATGAAGCGGAGCGTACCCCCGATCTTATAAAAAAACTCATGGATGGATCTTCCATTGCCGTTGTGTCGAATGCCGGAACACCGTCCGTGTCTGATCCCGGCTACCGCCTTGTAAAAGCAGCAATAGACAGCGGTATAATGGTCATCCCGATACCCGGTGTTTCTGCTACAATTACCGCTCTTAGCGCAGCAGGACTGCCCATTGATTCCTTTGTTTTTATAGGATTTCCTGCAAGGAAAAAGGGAAAACGCTTAAAACAGTTATCCGGACTTGCCAATGAAAATAAAACCATTGTATTTTATGAATCACCAAGACGCATCTTGAATCTTATAGAGGAAATTATAATAATCATGGGTGACAGATATGGTGTTCTGTCCCGGGAAATGACCAAACTGCACGAAGAATTTGTAAGGGGCAATTTATCTGAAATTCTTAGCAACATGCAGCAGCGTCCCGACGTAAAAGGAGAATGTACCCTCCTTGTAGCGGGACGTGAGGGAGACGAAGATGTTTCAATGGAGACTATAAGAAGCGAAATAAAAAAAGAGTTTAAAGTATTGGAAAGAAGACCATCCGATATTGCAAAAGAGATAGCAAAAAAACACAAACTTCCTAAAAGCAAGATATATAAAGAGACGTTGAAGATAAAGGAAAGTCTTTGAAAATTGAACATTTTTACAAGTTTATCATAGTATAACGAGAAAAAAATTATCCGTGTGGATCTGCGGAAATCCGTGTCCATACGTAGTAAAGTGGGAGCGAGATGTCTTGAATACTATATATCCAGTTATACTTTCTGTTCCTCAAAATAAGAGGCATCTGATCGGCAGAAAGAAGGTTAAATATCTCAGCGCATACGCAAGAGATGCAATTCAGGTGTCTGCCAAAAAGAGTAATATTGTTTTCAGTGTAATTACAAAGGATGAAAATGGAGTTCCCCAGCCTTTTAATGGCAGTTACTGGTCTCTTACACACAAGAGCGAATATGTGGGGGGTGTGGTTGCACCGGCAAAGATAGGAATCGATATTGAAAAAATAAAGCGGTGTTCAAAGGCTCTTTTTAAAAGAATAGCCGATGAGAAAGAATGGAACCTTACCCGCTCTCGACAAATTGATTCAAAAAAACTTTTTTTCCGCTACTGGACTTCAAAGGAAGCTGTATTAAAAGCCCTCGGAACGGGTTTTAAAGATCTTTCAAGATGCAAAATTGCTCAAGTCGTTGACGATGACAATCTTGTCGTAAATTACAAAGGCAATGAGTGGCTCGTAGAACACTTTTTTTTCAGGAACTACATTGCATCTGTTGTAAAAAATAAGTTTAATATTAAATGGACGCTTTTATAAGAGCAAGCACGATTGAGATGGTTTTGGCAAAAGGGGACGTTTTTCAAAGGTCTCAGGAGGTCTGAATATGCATGTCGATTCGAATATTCTTGGGATAGATATCGGCTCTGTGTCCATTTCAGTTGCAGAAATTAGCCCAGCTAAAGAGATTGTTAAAACGGCATATGAATTCCATCATGGAAATCCTACAGAACATTTAAAGAATATCCTGAAAGATTTCGGTCCGTCAGAGACTTACAGGATCGCGTCAACATCTTCAACACCGCCAATTATCAAAGTAAATAAGCATTACGACAACATGGTTTCTATCATTGCGGCTGCGCGTCATTTGCATGATAAAATCGGTTCTATTCTGATTGTCGGTGCTGAAAAATTCGGTATCATACACTTTAACAAAAAGGGAGAATATCTCAATTATAGAGCGAATACATCATGTGCCGCCGGCACGGGCAGCTTTTTGGATCAGCAAGCACAAAGACTGAACCTATCCGGTATAGAGGAATTTAGTGAAATTGCTTTTAAAAATAGCGGTTCAATACCTAAAATTGCTTCGAGGTGCGCTGTATTCGCAAAAACAGATATAGTTCACGCTCAACAAGCAGCATACTCGTTAAGTGAGATATGTGATAGTCTGTGTTACGGTTTGGCAAAAAATATTGTTGATACACTCTTTATCACCGACCAGACGAACTCCCCTATTATTTTTGCCGGAGGCGTATCAAAGAATGGGGCCGTAATTAAACATATACGAGATATTCTCGGGAAGGATGTTGTTAAAGATGAGCATTCCAACCTCTATGGTTCAATAGGAGCTGCATTTAGTCTTGCATCTGAATTGGCTGAGTCAATTCAGATGCCGACAAGATCGATGGATGATATTATCATTCATAAAGCCAAAGAGAAAAAATATTTCCATGATCCGCTCCAATTGAAACTATCTAATTATCCTGATTTTAGCAGTTTTGAAAAGTATGAATATTCTGAAAACGGCTTAAAGGTTTTTAATCCGGTTGAGGTTGATATTTATAAGGAATTAAAGCCTTCACTGGGATATGAAGTTTATCTGGGAATTGATGTCGGTTCGACAAGCACAAAAGCGGCAATAATAGACAAAAACAATAATGTTCTGGCAGGATTTTATACAAGAACCGCCGGGAGACCCGTGGATGCGCTTCAGGAGATATTCGCAGCGATTGATGACTTTGCTAAAAGAAGAAAAATAGACTTTCAATTTCTGGAAACAGGGACAACAGGTGCCGGAAGAAAATTTATCGGGAAGATAATCAAGGCGGGTATTATAATTGACGAGATTACGTCACATGCAAGGGCAGCCTATGAACTCGATCCGGAGACGGACACAATAATTGAAATTGGCGGACAGGATTCGAAATTTACGACTTTAAAAAATGGAATGGTCACTTTTTCCATAATGAATAATGTATGTGCCGCCGGCACCGGCAGCTTTATAGAAGAACAAGCCCAGAAACTAGGATGCCTTTTATCGGATTATTCAGCGAGAACTGAAGCAAAAAGATCTCCCATTTCCAGTGACAGATGCACCGTTTTCATGGAAAGAGATATTAATCATTATCTTTCTGAAGGATATTCCGTAGATGAGGTGCTGGCATCGGCGCTTCACTCCATAAGGGAAAACTACCTTACTAAAGTAGCAATTGAAAACAGCATAGGGAATACAATATCATTTCAGGGAGCGACGGCAAAAAACAAAGCGCTTGTGGCCGCCTTTGAACAGAGACTTAAAAAACCTATATATGTTTCCAAGTACTGCCATCTAACCGGAGCGTTAGGAACCGCGCTCATCCTGTCAGACCAGGGAGCTTCGAAAACTGCGTTCAGAGGGATAAAACTTTATCAAAGACAGATACCCATAAAATCGGAAGTATGTGAAATCTGCACAAATCATTGCAAGATAACACTTGCAGATATTGACGGAGAAAAGGTTGCTTATGGATTTTTATGCGGAAGGGATTACGATACCAAAAAATATATAAATAATAATATATCCGGTTTTGATCTGATAAAAGAGAGAAAAAAGACTTTCTCATTTAAACATGAAAAGAAATATAGCGAGAAATTTACCATCGGTATCCCGGCAGCTTTACATTTATATGATGATCTGCCGGTCTGGAAGAAATTTTTTAACGAGTTTTGTATCAAAACCATTACAAGTGAGCATTACAGAGAAGCGGTAAAAGAGGGGAAGTATATTGCAGGAGCTGAATTCTGCGCACCTGTGACCGCACTACACGGACATATAAAATATCTATGGGACAAAGCAGATTATATCTTTCTGCCTTTCTATCTTGAGAAACGGGCAGAAGAAAAAGGGGTGAGACGTCAATATTGCTATTATACGCAATTTTCGCCCTCTCTTGTTTCTGCTATAAATGACAAGGAGAGCAAAGACAAGTTACTATTACCGCTTGTTGATTACCTGTATGGTACTTTTTATGCCAAAATTCAGCTCTATGGGATGCTAAAATCGATTTCAGAACGTAGTATCAATTTCTTTGATGTATCAACAGCGTATGATAAAGCCTTTGAATTTAAGAAATCATCCTTATCAAAGTTAAGAGAAGTATACAAAATTGAATCACAGGAAACCAATGATATACACATTGTGTTTTTAGGAAGACCCTATACAATTCTTTCTAAAGCTATGAATAAGGGAATTATAGACATCTTCGCATCACTGGGGATTAAAACTTTTTTTCAGGACATGTTGGCATATTCAAAAGGAGAGGCTAAATCTATTGAGCCGCTTCTTAAGGAGTTGCATTGGTATTATGCTTCAAAGGTTTTGGAGGCTGCTCAGGTAGTTGCAAAGAATAGAAGAGCATATCCTGTGTTGATAACTTCTTTCAAGTGTTCACCGGATTCTTTTGTAATAGACTATTTCAAAAAAATAATGGAATCCCATAAAAAACCATACCTTATTCTGCAACTTGATGAACACGATTCGAGTTTAGGATATGAGACCCGGATTGAAGCAGCGATTCGAGCTTTTAAAAATCACAATTCTTCCCAAAGGATTGAAAAACCAAAGGGATCGACTATATATAAATCTTCTCTTATTCTTACCGGGAAGAAGCGGTTATTGAACAAGACGCTTCTTATCCCAAATTGGGATAACATATCCTTAAATTTTATTGTTGCCAACCTCAAAAGAGAGGGGATTGATGCAAGGTTGCTGGAAGAGAGTAAAACGAGCATACAAAAAAGTTTACGCTATAACACCGGTCAGTGTACACCGCTCAATATAATTGCCCAGGAATTTATTGATTATATCAAAAGGCATGATTTAGATCCCGCAAACTCTGTTTTGTGGATAAGCTCTTCCGAAATAGCATGTAATATCAAATTGTATCCTTTTCACATAAAGAGCATATTAAATTCCTATGGAAAAGGCCTTGAGAAGGCTGATGTGTATGTGGGAGGTCTGTCATTTGCGGATATTTCCATAAAATTGCCTGTAAATATGTATTTTGCATATATGTTTGGAGGGTTTATAAGAAAAATAGGATGTAAAATACGACCCCATGAAAAGTTCAAGGGGACAACAGATAGAACAATTAAAAAGAGTATCGATATTTTGATGGATGCCTTTCTTGGGAATCGATCAAAAGAGGAGGCATTATCTGAAGTAATATTACATTTTGAGAATATAGGAAAATATAAGGAAAAGAGGCCAAAGGCGGCTATTTTCGGTGATTTATATGCACGAGATAATGAAGTGATGAACCAAAATCTGATACATTTTATTGAGGATAATGGGGGTGAAGTGGTTACAATACCATATAGCTCTTATGCCAAGATGATTACTAAGCCATATCTTAGAAAGTGGTTTATCGAAGGCCGTTTTTTGAATGTACTTTTTTCCAAAACGTTGCTAACAGGTTTAAGAAGACAGGAGAAGACATATTATAACTACTTTGAACGCATTTTGAATGAACCGGATCATGAATATGACGAATCACCGGAAAAGATACTATCTGAATACGATATACGAATTGAAAATACCGGTGAATCAATGGATAACATATTAAAAGTGTACTATATTAAAAAATATTATCCGGATATCTCATTTTTTGTCCAAACAAGTCCTGCATTTTGTTGCCCCTCATTGATAACCGAAGCAATGGCGAGAAAAATAGAAAAAAACACTGGAGTTCCAATTATATCGATCACCTATGATGGAATCGGCGGCAGTAAGAACGATGTTATTATTCCATATATTAAGTTTCCAAGAAAAAGCTATCAGGATAAAGACAGTAAGGATATGCTACAACATAGCTATACTTAAAATGGTCTTATTTTGAGCTTTTTTGATTATTACTGTTTACAGTATAACAAAGGAGGGAATGAATGGAAAACGGATCAGATTCAAACATGATGAAACATGAAAAATTAGAGAAACTATTTCAAAAACATGGTTACACCGATTTTAAATGGATTGACCCAAAGAAAATCGTTGTTTCTCAATGGGTGCGTATGAAATGTATGTTCGGCTGTAAAGGATACGGTCAATGCGCTTCCTGTCCTCCCAACACTCCTTCAGTTTCCGAATGTGAACAATTTTTCAAAGAATACAGAGACGCCGTCATATTTCGCTTTGCAAAAAAAGTGGATAAACCTGAAGATCGCCACGCGTGGTCGAAAAAGGTTAATTTAAAACTTGTAAAACTGGAGAGAGACGTTTTTCTTTCCGGTTTCGAAAAGGCTTTTCTCTTGTTTATGGATAGTTGCGGTATATGTGATGAGTGTGCAAAAGAAAGAGAGAATTGCAAAATATTAAAATCATCACGTCCATCTCCCGAGTCAATGGCCATGGATGTTTATACTACGGTAAAACAGTTTGGTTTCCCAATAAAGCCCCTTACGGATTATACCAATGAGATGAACCGATATGCTTTCTTAATGGTTGGGTAATTTTCTTTCTCAATATTTCCACAAGATTTGTTTTGTTCTGATAAAAAATTTACAGTAAAGGAAACAAAATATCATGTATGATTTTATTCTTACCCCGGAAGAACGTGAATTAAAAAAAGAGGCCCGTCAGTTTGCCCTCGAGGAAGTAACCGCTGATTTCTTACGAAAAATGGACGATGATGAGATCACCTATCCGCGTGAATTTGTTGTAAAGCTTTCTGAACGAGGGCTGCGTGGTATACGATTTCCCCAAAAATACGGTGGCCGAGGGATGAATTGGGTTGCTGAAGTTGCGGCAACCGAAGAAATCGGTTGTCTAGGAATGGCCCTGGGCTGTGCTTTTGTTATGCCGTCCATTGTAGGCGAAGCACTGAACATGTTTGGCACTGAGGAGCAAAAAGGAAAATACCTAAAACCATACATTGGGGGAAAATTAGTGGCTGCCGAGGCTTTGACAGAACCACGGGGTGGATCCGATTTCTTTGGTGCTATGACCAGGGCTGAACTTCATGGGGATCATTTCATATTAAACGGCATGAAACGGTTTGTCGTTGGTGCTGAAGGTGCTGATTTTTTTCTTGTCTATTGTAAAACAAATTTTGATAAAAACGCACACAAATATAACCGCCTCAGCCTGCTGATAGTAGATCGTGGCCCCGGTGTTAAGACGGAATATCTTTATGGTTTAATGGGTTGTCGAGGCGGTGGTACCGGGCGGTTGGTTTTCCGGGATGTAAAGGTACCTAAAGAAAATTTGGTGGGTGAACTGCATGGCGGAGCGTTTTGCTTTAACCAAATGATGATTCCGGAGCGTCTCACATCTGCTGCTGGTTGTTTGGGAGTATGGGGTGCGCTAGATTTAGCGGTCCGGTATTCAAACAAACGCCGGGCTTTTGGCAAAGAAATTCGTAATTATCAGGCGATCAGCTTTAAGGTGGCTGATTCTATTACAAAACTTGACGCAGCCCGTGCTCTAACATACATGGCTGCTCGCTCTGTTGATGAAAACTATCCCAATGTACGACGTATAGTCAGTGAAGCTAAAAGATTTTCCACAGAAGCCGCCTGGGATATCGTCAACAACGCCATGCAGATCATGGGTGGTATCGGATATACAGATGTTTATCCTATCGAACGGACACTTCGCGACATCCGGTTAGGGATGATTTGGACAGGCACCAGCGAAATAATGAACCTCATGATTCAACATGAATATTATAATCAGGTACTTGATCCGTCATATGATCGCAGGAAAATGGAAAATGATGCCAAGCATCCAGACGATAGCGAACGGTGCTTTACGGGTGATGATATGCAGCGGATTTTTGATGAAGGTATGGTTTAATGAGAAAGTTTTTCCATACTCCGGCAAGTCAATAATTAAGTAAATAATGGTAACTTTTCAATAAGTTCTAATAGCAAACAAACTACTACCATTACATTTTTTTGAAATAGAGAATTTATTATGTTTTATAATACCCCCACTAATATTATCTACTTGTTTAGTAGTCTAAAGAGGATTGCTCATGATTGAAAAGACGAGTTACGAAATCTCTATTTTGCCGGGCGACGGCATTGGACCTGAGCTTACCGAAGAGGTCATTAAAGTCTTAAACACTGCTCAACAGATTTTTATCGGATTTTCTCTGAATTACACTTATTTTGAAGCAGGGGCTGGTTTGTATCTTCGCACCGGAGAGGTTTTCCCGCGGGTAGAATATGACGCCATAGCGAAAAGCGATGCCATTTATAAAGGGCCTGTAGGTCTTCCGGAGGCGATTCTTCCCGATGGCACAGGGGCCGGAGTTACAGATGTTATTCTGCGCTCCTCCCTGGATCTTTGGGCCAATGTCCGGCCCGTAAAAATGCGCCCCGGAGCTACTTCGCCATTAAAAGACATCCAGACAGGAGGTATTGATTATGTGGTAGTACGGGAAAATACCGAAGGGCTCTATTCTGCCTGGAGCATAAGTCCGGAAAAAGCCTCCCAGGCTTTCGCTCCGGCCGGCCTTGTCCTGCGGGATGAAGTCTCCACTGATAACCTGATAATAACCCGCACTGCGTCTGAGCGTATTGTCCGCTATGCCTTTGACCTGGCCATGCAGCGTAAGGGCTGCCCAGTGGACGGAACCCGCAGGGTTACGTGTGTTGATAAAGCCAATGTCTTGAAAAGCTATGCTTTTTTTCGCAAGATCTATAACGAAATTGCCGCTGACTATCCTGAGATTCAAAAAGACTATGCGTATGTTGACGCCATGACCCAATGGCAGATTCGCACCCCGGGTTATTTTGATGTGGTCGTGGCGGAGAACCTTTTTGGCGATATCATTACTGATCTCGGTGCGGCGACCATCGGTAGCGTGGGAATGGGGCCGGGAGCCAATATCGGTGATAATATCGCCATGTTTGAACCCATACACGGCAGTGCTCCCAAATATACCGGAAAAAGAGTTTCCAATCCTATTGCCTCAATTTTATCTGCGGCCATGATGCTCGACTGGCTGGGACTGAAGTATGAAAATCAGGATGCCAAAAAGGCGGCCGATCTGGTGGAAAAAGCGGTGGATGCTGTCCTGCTGGAGGGAAAGACCCTTACTTATGACTTGGGAGGGAAAAGCAAAACCAATGAACTGGGTGACGCTATTTTTAAAAAAATGGAAGCGCTCGCCGGATGAATTTATTTTGCCCTGAAAAACCTGGTCCTTTGGGCCAGGTCAGAGGCTTATG
>CAZQOH010000058.1:0-10131 GCA_964594355.1 uncultured Desulfobacterales bacterium | reverse complement strand
TTTCGGTCGTTAAACCACTTAACAGTTCCATTGGTCATGATAACATCCTCCTTTCTTAAAAATTTTCAACGTTACAAACTGGAGGGTGCCACTTTGACAAATGGATTATTCCTTCAGAAAGAAACCGTCCCGCAGATTAAACAGGACTTAATTGATTAAATACTTAATAATCTTTATTTAAAAAGAAAGCAAGCTAATTATTTGTTATTTCGAAAAAAATGGGGAATATGCATTTAAACGTGCAAAAATGAAATGTTTCCCGAACAATGTCTGAGACGACCATGTATGGCAAGGTTTCTGGTTTCATGATACTTGCATAAGTCAGGTGAGGGTAGAGTGATCAGTCCATAATTAAGTAAATAATGTCCTTAATATATTGATATTGCATATTATAATATGAGTATATTTTTTTTCAGTGTTAGTTTAATATAGATAAACTTGTAAAAAGTCATTTGCGAGCGAGATTGAGCATTACAGAGCGAGCAAATTGCACCTTTTTACGAAACCATCAATATAAGTTACTGCTATATTTTTATGGACGTTTCTGATTAGAAATAACTACTTCCATCCCAGCAATGGGTACATAATCTATCCTTTGGCAAACCGATGGCTTCTACAAGATCCTCTAATTTTTGATATTTTAAAGAAGTCAGCTTTAATCTTTGCCTGATCTTATCAATCATGGCGCGATTTCTTTCTGATCCTGCTGTGGCATACTCTGATAAGAACTTCTCTCCCGACCCTTCAAGTTCCTCAATAGCTTTCCGGCCTGCAAGATCAAGAGTTGATTGTGACGTTGAAAAATTCAGAAATTCACACGAATAAATTAAGGTAGGGCATGCAGCCCGCATATGAATCTCAACCGCTCCGTAGTCATATAAAATTTGAATCGTGTCCTTAAGCTGCGTACCGCGGACAATGGAGTCTTCGCAGAATAGAATTTTTTTGCCCTCAATTAGCTTTTTTATCGCAATTAGCTTCATTTTAGCAACAAGATCCCTTATGTTTTGGTTCTGGGGCATGAAACTCCTTGGCCAGGTAGGCGTGTATTTAACGAAAGGTCTCACATAGGGCAACTTTTTTTCATTCGCATAGCCAATAGCGTGGCCTATTCCAGAATCGGGAATACCAGCGACAAAGTCGATATCCACCGGATCATTTTTTGTCAGTGATCGTCCACAGCTATTTCTTACCGCCTCAACATTGATTCCTTCGTAATTTGAGGCGGGGTAGCCGTAATAGACCCACAGAAAAGCGCATATTTGCATTTTGTCTTCAGGCTCTTTTCTTTTTTCGTAACCTTCTGTTGTCATAAAAACAATTTCGCCCGGACCAAGGTGTTTTTCAATTTCATATCCAAGGTTGGAAAACGCACAGGACTCTGAAGAAGTTGCCATTGCTCCGTCTTTCTTACCGATAACAATTGGTGTTCGGCCTAATTTATCTCTTGCCGCATAGATACCTTTTTCCGTGAGTAAAAGCATCGAGCAGGAGCCTTTGATGGCTTCCTGAGCGTTTTGGATGCCCTCTTCAAATGATGCTTTTTCACAGATTAACGCTCCCACCAATTCTGTTGGACTTGTTTCTCCGCTGCTCATTTCAGAAAAATGCATTTTATTTTTGTATGATTTGGCCATAAGTTCATTCATGTTGTTAATTTTACAAACGGTTACAATGGCAAATGTTCCCAGGTGTGAGCCAATGATTAGCGGTTGGGGGTCATGGTCACTGATAATGCCGATACCTTTGCTGCCATGCAGTTTTGGAAGGTCGGAATCAAATTTAGATCTGAAATAGTCATTCTCAATATTATGAATGGCTCTCGAGAAATCCTTTGAAGTTTTTACAGCCAGACCGCCTCGTTTAGTTCCAAGATGTGAATGATAGTCGGTGCCATAAAATAGGTCATTTAAAGAATCTTCTTTCGATACACAGCCGAAAAATCCTCCCATGAGTCTCCTCCCATTAATTAATTTCAGCCTTTCAAGTTAATGAATTTTAAGCTTAAGTGATTTCCCATTAATTTAAGTAATGTTACAGAAGCAGGATTGCAAAATTCGTTACTTTTCCAGATATCACACGTAGAGGTTGTCAAGTCAAATAAATCTTGATTTTGGTAGCCGTCAAATCATCTTTGTCCAATGATATATAAAGTATCTAGACTTGCTTCCATCGAACCAATTTATTTTAAGACGACATGCTATCGAAAATTGTATTTTTTTGCAATAGAATTTGATTTTTATTTACGACTGCCAAAGATGGGAAACCCCATACCGGAATCCGTATATCGCCAACGTTTATCCGCCTCCGGAGGACCCCGCCCGTCGATGTGTTTCCCGCATACGACGAGCAGCCGGGTTCCAGCACGGATGATTACACTTGTCCGCCTATTTTTAAAAACCACACTCGGGCAGTCAGGCTTCCTATGCACAAAATTCAAACATTTCAACATGTTTAGAGAAAAATGCCTTCTTGACAATACGATCGTTATCTGTTATCTCGGTTGCCGCAGTACGATTGTTGTGTGAAATCCGGCCCTACTACGTATTGGGATACACCCTTCTACGGCAAACAACCTTACCCCCGCAATTGTTTTAGATCGGAAAGGAGTTTTCACCATGGAGATATCTGTTAGCGGCTTAAAGGTATTGATTACGGCGTCGGCGACCGGTATCGGATTTGCCGTTGCAAAAGCCTTTGTGGAATCGGGCGCCGAGGTTCACATATGTGACATAAACAGCGAAAAGCTCGAAACATGTACCCGGTCTCTGCCGGGTGTCGGTATTACGTGTGCCGATGTATCCGATCCAGCTGAGGTCGACAAACTTTTCGAAGAGGTCGCATCCCAGTTGAACGGATTGGATGTTTTGATAAACAACGCCGGGATAGCCGGGCCTACGGCGCCTATTGAGGATGTTAATCCGCAAGATTGGGAGCGCACCATGGCGGTGAATGTCAACGGGCAGTTTTATTGCGCACGCAGAGCCGTCCCATTGCTCAAAGACGCCGGAGGCGGGTCTATCATCAACATGTCATCTTCCGCAGGCCTGCTGGGGTATCCCATGCGGTCGCCGTATGCAGCTTCAAAATGGGCCGTTATCGGCCTGACAAAAACCATGGCCATGGAACTGGGTGAGTTCGGCATCCGTGTTAACGCTGTCTGTCCGAACGCAGTAGATGGGCCTCGAATGGACGCGGTAATTGCGGCTGAAGCGAAGGCGAAAGGCATTTCAGAAGCGGATGTCTATAAAGGCCTGGTACAGGGAACTTCTATGAGAACCTTTGTCACCACCGACGATGTTTCAAGCATGATTCTCTTCCTGTGCTCGAATGCGGGAAGCAAGATATCCGGCCAGGCTTTGAGCGTGGACGGCTTTACCGAAACATTAAGGTGACAGGGTTTACGACCCTCCAAGTGTTGTCTTTTCGACAACATTAATTTTATCTTCCTTGACTTTTTTAAAAAAGCAGCTTCTATGTCCTGTGTGGCATGCTGCATCTCCAAGCTGTTCAACCTTGAGAAGAACAGTATCATCATCACAATCGATCCAGATCTCTTTTATAAGTTGTAAATTCCCAGACGTTTCTCCCTTCACCCAGAGTTTTTGCCGGCTGCGACTATAATACGTGGCTTTGCCGGTGGAAAGGGTTGCTTTCCATGCTTCTTCATTCATGAAGGCAAGCATTAAAACTTCACCGGTCTTATAATCCTGAACAGTAGACGGAATCAGGCCGCCCATCTTATTAAAATCAAGTTTTATCATAATAAAATATTTTCACAATTCGGAAACTTTTAAGTAAAGATAACCCGGAGCAAAGTCAATTTTTAACCTACTTCAGACAATAATTAGGTAGATATACTATTGCACAATAAAAAAAAAGAGAGTAAACTAATATCTATATTTGCGATTATTCCTTTTTTCAATGAAAAAAGATAAAAACAAGAAGATTTCAATTCTTTATATATTTTAATGTAATATCATGAGACCTTTGAAAAATGCTCAATTTTGTTCAAGTTCAAGGAAGGCGAAAATTTTAACCACAGGAATACATAGAGTATTTTGAGGATAGCGCTAAAGCTTCACTTCGTGCAAAATGTTGAGCCTGACACAGAAATTGGGCAAAAGGGGGCGTTTTGTAAAGGTCTCATCATGTTCATCCGGTAAATCCTGTCTAATCTGAGAGTATTTGGATTATGTCTAAACAAAAAGCTTCATATCAGAAAATAAAAAAGAGTACCAGACAAAAAAAGAGAGGAATTTTTAGGAGATTTATCCGATGGTTTGTTTGGATATTTGCTTTTAGCATGATTTCCGGTGTGTCTGCGATTATAGGTGTTTATTCCTATCTTAGCGAAGATCTTCCTAAGATCTCTTCTCTTAAGGATTATCGCCCTCCTGTTATTACAGCAGTATATTCAGATGATAACAGAAAAATTGCTGAATTTTATAAAGAAAGAAGAATTGTAATTCCTCTGTCTAAATTGCCGGCAATGCTTATAAATGCATTTATAGCTGCAGAGGATGCAAGGTTTTATCAACATAAGGGCGTCGATTTGCGGAGTATTATTAGAGCTTTTTTCAAGAATATCGAGGCGGGGGCCATCGTACAGGGAGGCAGCACGATTACCCAGCAGGTTACAAAGTCATTTTTCTTGACACCGACAAGAAGCTACAGACGCAAAATAAAAGAGATTATCCTTGCATATCGTATTGATAAAGCATTTGCCAAAGATGAAATCCTTTTTTTATATTTGAATCAAATTTATCTAGGACATGGAGCTTACGGGGTTGAAGCTGCCGCAGAGAATTATTTTGGCAAATCTGCAGAAGCATTGAACCTCGCGGAATGTGCCATGTTGGCAGGTCTTCCTCAAGCCCCCAGCAGGTTTTCACCTTTCAGACACCCAGAGAGGGCAAAAGAACGCCAGATATACGTTTTAAAGCGCATGATCACAGAAGGTTTTATAGCCAACGCTGAAGCAACCGAAGCAATTCATACCGAGTTGGATATAAAACCAAGACGGAACTGGTATATAGAAAAGGTTCCCATTTATACAGAACATATAAGGCGTTATATTGAAGAAAAGTATGGTCCTGATGTCCTGTATAGAGAAGGACTAAAGATTTATACTGCCGTCAATATTGAGATGCAAAAGGTTGCAAGGTCGGAAGTTGAAAAAGGTTTGAGAGCTCTTGATAAACGTCAGGGCTATCGAGGTCCTATACAGCATCTTGAATCAGAAGAGATTGAAGCTTTTTCAAAGGAGCATCAGGCCGAGCAAGGCATTTTGGAAAAAGGGGAAATCATTAAAGGTGTTGTGGTTGAAGTAAATGATATTGATAATACGGTAACAGTTCGTATGGGAGAATATCAGGGAATTATTCAAATTGCTGATATGATATGGGCAAGAAAGCCGGATCCTGAGATTGAATACTCTCAATCAAAAATTAAACATCCTGGAGATGCTTTGATCGCAGGTGATGTTATACTTGTAAAAATCAAAGATAAAATTGAAGATACTGATCTTTGGCAGCTTGCTTTAGAACAGACTCCGGCGACGCAGGCTGCTCTGCTATGTATTGAAGCAGAAACCGGCCATGTAAAGGTTATGGTCGGGGGGAGAGATTTTAGAGAAAGTCAGTTTAACAGAGCCGTTCAGTCGAGGCGGCAGCCGGGTTCTGCATTTAAGCCGATAATATATGCAGCGGCTCTTGATAAAGGATATACTCCGGCAACCGTTATTATCGATTCCCCGATTGTTTTCAAGGATGTTGAGCGAGACTTTAAGTGGAAGCCTAAAAATTACAAGGAGAAATTTTTCGGCTCCACCCTGCTTCGAAAAGCGCTTGAAAAATCTCGAAATGTTATAACGATAAAGATCTTACAGGATATAGGCATAGACTATATTATAGAATACGCCGGGAAGCTGGGTATTACATCCAAAATAAGCGAAGATCTTTCAATAGCTCTCGGGTCATCAGGTATATCCTTGCTTGAACTCGTCAATGCTTATTCTGTTTTTGCAAATTACGGTCAACTTGTAAAACCCATTTTTATAACGAAAATCGTTGATCGGGATGGAAATTTAATTGATGTGATTATGTACGAGAAAAAAAGGGTTATAGAAGAAAAAACAGCCTATATTATGACCAATCTTCTTGAGGGTGTAGTTAAACATGGAACAGGATGGCGGGTTAAGGCTTTGAAAAGACCGGTGGCTGGCAAGACCGGCACGACAAACAATCTATATGACGCCTGGTTCACTGGATACACGCCTCAATATATTACGGGAGTGTGGGTTGGTTTTGATGATGAAGGGGAGCTTGGAAAAAATGAAACAGGTTCCCGAGCTGCAAGCCCAATATGGCTTGGCTTTATGAAGAAAGTGCTAAAAGATAAACCTGTCAGGGTTTTTAGAGTACCTAAAGGAATTGTCTTTCATAAAATAGATGCTGAAACCGGACTTTTAGCAATTCCAGAGTCTGAAAAGACTGTTTTTGAGTGCTTTAAAGAAGGAACAGCGCCAACTGAATACACAAAAAAACCGGATGCACTTGCCGAGCCTGAAGAATTGTATAAGTTAGATATGTGATCACCCGGAGTGGTCGGTAATCGGTGATCAGTAATCAGGTTATCAGTAATAGGTAAGCAGTATCCGATCACCGATGACCGGTCACCGATAACTAACCACCGGACACCGCAACGCTTAACATAACTTTTTGAGAAGTCACATCATCTTTGTTTAAAAGAGGGAGTGGAATCCGAAATTGTCAGAGTATCTTCTGCAAGAGAAGGATCAGAGATAATTTCAAGTGATTTGATATTAAATTTATTTTTAAGAGTGATGATATTCTTGTTTTTCAAGCCTCTCATTTTGGAGATGCTTTTAGGATTTACCTTAACGAAAAGAATTTCAGGTAATACATTTTCAGATTTTATTGCCGCAACGACCATGTCAAGAAATAACTCGGAATATACAATATGCCCGAAAGCGGGATGATATGGACCGGCAATAATTTTTACATCCTTATCTAAATCATTGGAGATCTGAAGCCCCATACGAACAACTTGGATATCTTTTTCTTTGAATAAAATGTACAACTTTTTAACGAGTGAAATGCATGCGTCAAATGACGGCGGTGTATACTTTCCATCTTTATACCACTTCGCAAGAAGGCTGTTTTCAAGGACAACGGTAGGGTAAATTCTTACGAAATCAGGAGAAAGATCTGCAATTCTGTCTCCGCTAGTTAGTGATTTAGATTCATCATCCCCTGGAAGTCCTACCATCATTTGCAAGCCTATCTCATATTTTTCCTTCTTTAGGAGGTTAACGGCTTCTTTAGTATCTAGGGATGTATGACCCCGTTGAGACATTGATAGTACTTGATCATCCATAGATTGGACCCCAAGTTCAATTGTCGCAACCGGAAAATCTTTAATATTATATAGATTTTCTTTGTTGATGGTATCGGGACGTGTGGAAAACCTGATGCTGTCAACCGCCCCTGCCCTAACAAATTTCGTGGCTTCATGGAGTATAGATCGGAAAAGATTTTTTTTAAGTCCTAAAAAATTTCCTCCATAAAATGAAATCTGAGCATTCTTTCTTTTTTCTCCTTTATATTTAAGAAACTCATTTACCCATGAATGAATTTGCTCGGGCGAAGGTAGGTTTTGTTTTTTACCGGTAATAGCTACTTGATTGCAGAAAACACACTGGTGAGGACAGCCGATATTAGGTAAGAATATTGGGACTATAAAATGCTTTTCAGCGCTTCCCATATTTCTTTACTCTGCCAATAGAATTTTAAGGGCCTTTTCTGCAGCATCCTGTTCCGCTGCCTTTTTGCTCTTGCCTATACCCTCGGTTTGTATTTCACAGACTGTTAATTGTATATTAAAAATTTTATTGTGGTCCGGACCACTTTCGCTAACAACTTTATAAGAAGGCATTGCCTTATGAGTTGTCTGAACAAGCTCCTGAAGCTGTCCTTTATAATCACTATTTGCGGTTGATGTTGTAATTGAATTGAGCTTGGATGCGAAATGGCTATCAACTATTTTAAATGCAGCATCAAAACTTTCATCTAGATAAACAGCCGCAATTACAGCTTCAAACGTATCAGCCAAAATGGATTTTTTTTCACCGCCTCCTGTCTGAATCTCTCCCTTACCAAGTCGTATATAAGAACCAAGACCTATGGTACGAGCAATCTCTGCAAGCTGTGATTCATTTACCAGATTGGCACGCATTTTTGACAAGTCACCCTCCTTTAATTCGGGAAAGCGCTTCATGAGAATATGCCCCACAATAAGGTTTATAACTGCATCACCCAGAAATTCAAAACGTTCATTATCTACCAAGCTGGAATTTATTTGTTCGTTTACAAAAGAGCTATGACACAAAGCTTCGTTAAGCAGTGATTTGTCTTTGAATTCATATAAAAGTTTTGCTTCTAATTCATGAATATCTATTTTTTCCATTATGTTTTTGGGTCTTGATGGCTAAATAATAATTAAAAGAGATGTATGTCGAAAAATGGTTGTCAACGGCTTTTGACTAATTTTTCATAAAGCTCATAAGGTACAAAAAAATCACCATTTCCCGATCCAATTTTTAGGTCTGGTTTTAAAGAACCGTGAAAGTCCGTACCACCAGTCATCAACAGGTCGTATCGTTTTGCAAGCTTTGTATAATAGGCAATATTATCGGGAGAGTGTTCAGGATAATAGACTTCTATTCCTTTTAATCCCATGGTCTTTAAAGTAACAACCATATTTTCTAAGATGTCATCGTTTTTAGTTTCAAGAAGAATAGGATGAGCCAGTACTGGAAATCCTCCTGAATCCAGTATTATTTTTATAGCCTCAGAGCAATCAACGCGAAATTTATCAACATATGCTGGTTTTCCCTTTCCCAAATAGTTGTTAAATGCTTCATCAATCGATTTGGCAAAACCTTTATTTACCATACTTTGGGCAATGTGAGGTCTCCCAACCTGACCATCTCCGGCTTCTTTCAGGATATCATTAAACGTGATATCGATCCCTAGATTATTAAGACGCTCTAAAATTTGTGGATTTCTGTTTTTTCTAGCTTCTTGAAGAACCTCAAGTGTATGATTTAAAATAGGGTCATCAAGATTGATAGAATAACCTAAAATATGAATGCTTCCGGAATAGGGCAAGGATTGAGGGGAAGATACACTTATTTCAACACCGGTTAAGAATCTTAGGGGGGAAGGCATACCTATTCGAAAGGCTTCTTTTGAGCCATCGATAGTATCATGATCTGTAATAGAAATAGCCCCGAGGTTAAGTTTTTGAGCTATATTAAGGATTTCAAATGGTGTTAGTGTCCCATCTGAAGCGGTTGAATGGATGTGAAGGTCAATCCCTACACTTTTATTATAATCCAAGGGCTTTTTCTAAAGCCTCCTCTTTGGTTTTACAATCAATACATTGAGCAGTAACCGGTCTTGCCTTTAAGCGTTCTAGGGAGATGTCTTCACCACAAACTTCACAAACTCCAAATGTTTTGTTTTCAATACGTTCAAGAGTTTTTTTAATCTTTTTTATGAGCTTGCCTTCCCTATCTCTTATTCGAAGCATAAAATTTCGGTTTGCTTCCAGAAGAGCGCGGTCAGTAGGATCCGGAAGATTTTCTTTTGGCGCTATCATACCCGAGACGGTATCATCAGCCTGTGCCAAAAGCTCTTCCATGCGATTTTGTAAAAGTTCTTTAAAATATTTAATATCTTTATCTTTCATAATTAGCCTTTTAAAACAAAGTAAGATAGATGTTGTTATTAAACGCCTAATAATTACAATAAAATAATATTCTCAACATACAACAAAAACCTTCTTTTTATCATAGTTACATTTTTTTGTAAAGAAAAAAGTGGGAAAATGCTTTTTACGAAACCATTGGAGTTGAGGGCTAAAAAATTCTATGAAATTTTTTTCTTGTTTTCTTGTCTGACTTATGTCAAAATGTCATGTATTAAAAGATCCATTTTTACAAAGATTTGTATAGTTAGCCAGTTCTTTCCTGAGTTTTCGCGTCTTTTAAAGAGACCTTTGAAAAATGCTCAATTTTGTTCAAGTTCAAGGCAGGCGAAAATT
>CAZQOH010000057.1:0-10257 GCA_964594355.1 uncultured Desulfobacterales bacterium | reverse complement strand
ATTGAAAGTTATTTGTTACTCGTTATTCGTTACTCGGAAGAATATTAATTAATACGCCTAATCGAGTCAAAACTCGATTAGGCGTTATCCGTTAATCGTTAATGGTTATTGGTTTGCGGATTATCATTGATCGGTTTTATATCTCATTGCTGATAGATATATGAAACCGTGACAAATGCATTTTCAAATAACGAATAACAACTAATTTACTTTTTGCTCAATAGGATATTATATTGCAATAATGTCTCATCAAACCCCTCAAATAATGACAGTGGACGGTGTTCCGCTTAAGATTAGCCTCCAAAGGGCGGAACGGACTAAAAAGATTAAAAGCTTTTTATTTTTAGTACCCACTCTTGCATTCATCTTAATTACTTTTATCATTCCAATTTCAGATATGTTATTTCGGAGTGTCCATATTCCGGAAGTAGGCCGGTTAATACCGAAAACAATAGAATCACTTCAGGCATGGAATGGAACCGGGCTGCCGGATGAGCATGCTTTTCATACATTAGCAAAAGAGTTTAAAATACTTAAGAAGGAAAGAACTCTCGGAAAGGTCGCGCTTCGTCTTAACTATGAAAAATCCGGGATGAGGAGCTTATTAAGCAAAAGCGCCCGCAAACTTAATAAAATGCATGAAGGACCGTTTAAAGATAAAATGATTAAAATTGATGAACGCTGGGGAGAGCGGGAAACCTGGGCTGTCATCAAACGTTTAGGGAAACGTTTCACATTCACTCATTATCTCTCCGCTTTTGATTTGAAATATGATGTTGATGGGAATATCATCGCCCAACCGGAAGACATACAGATTCATACAATAATTTGGCTCCGCACCTTATGGGTCAGCCTGTTGGTTACTGCCTTATGCTTGATGCTGGGTTATCCGGTGGCTTATCTGCTGGCTACTCTACCTCTTAAAATAAGCAATCTTTTGATGATTTGCGTACTTCTGCCCTTCTGGACCTCTTTGTTGGTCCGGCTAACCAGTTGGATTGTTCTCCTTCAGAAACAGGGGGTTCTTAACAATATTTTCGTTTGGCTTGGTATTATCTCGGATGAAAATCGCATCAGAATGGTCTACAACATGACCGGAACACTTGTGGCAATGACCCAGGTATTGCTCCCTTTCATGATCCTGCCCCTTTACAGTGTCATGAAAACAATTGATCCCTCTTATGTGAGAGCCGCTCGATCACTCGGTGCCAATTCGGTGCGCGCTTTCTTGGAAATTTATGTACCACAATCAATACCCGGCATTGGCGCAGGGTCAATCCTTGTCTTTATCATTGCTATCGGTTACTATATCACCCCGGCATTGGTCGGCGGTGCCACAGGTCAGTTAATCAGCAACTTTATTTCATTGCACATGAGCAAGACCCTTAACTGGGGTCTCGCGGCAGCAATGGGTACCATTTTACTTGCCGGCGTTCTGGCTATTTATTGGTTATACAATCGTTTAGTCGGAATCGAAAATATGAAACTGGGATAATAAAACAATGGCCTTTCCATCATACGCGGGTCCACTTGAAAAAACGTGGTATTATGTTTTTAGAATTATCTGCGGGTTGGTCTTATTTTTTCTTATCGCACCCATTGTCATTTTAATTCCCTTGTCCTTTAATGCAGAGCCCTATTTCACCTTTACCAAAAAGATGCTGACTCTTGATCCGGATGCCTTTTCTATCAGGTGGTATCAGGACATAATTAATAACCCGCAGTGGATTCATTCAATAAAAAACAGTGTGATAATTGGATTCTTTGCCACGATCCTGGCTACAAGCTTCGGCACCCTCGCTGCCTTGGGACTAAGCCGACCGCACACACCTTTTCGAGTCCCAATAATGGGTATTCTTATTTCGCCCATGATCGTACCGCTTATTATTTCGGCTGCCGGTATGTTTTTTTTCTATTCAAAAGTGGGATTAGCCCAAACTTACCCCGGCTTGATATTAGCTCATACCGCCCTGGGTATCCCTTTTGTGGTGATCACTGTGACAGCCACATTAATTGGATTTGATGAATCTCTGATCCGGGCCTCAGCGAATCTGGGGGCAAATCCTTTGACAACATTCCGAAAAGTAATTTTACCCTTGATACTGCCGGGTGTAATTTCCGGTGCCCTATTTGCCTTTGTAACTTCTTTCGATGAAATTGTTGTGGTTTTATTTCTGTCCGGATTTGAGCAGCGAACAATCCCGCGACAAATGTGGGCAGGTATCCGTGAACAAATTAGTCCGACTATCCTAGCTGTTGCCACGGTTCTCATCGCCGTTTCAATCGTTCTGTTGACAACTGTGGAGTTATTGCGGCGACGTTCGGAACGTCTGCGAGGTGTTAAGCCTTCTTAACGCATAAAGATTCACGTAACAGCTCGTCGTCATACTGAAAGGTAAATTTATACTTTACACTATTTTCCAATATGTTTAAATAAAATACAAATATTTATTTCTTTTCAAAGGTCTCATAAAGGGGGCTGACCATATGGCAATACCTGAAATTGAAAATGCTACAGCACTTGTTCACTTTGAACATATCGAAAAAAGCTTTGATGGTGAAACACTGGTCATCAAGGATCTTAACCTTGAAATTTCACAAGGTGAATTCCTAACCATGCTAGGACCATCCGGTTCAGGAAAAACAACATGCTTACTGATGTTGGCCGGTTTTTTAACCCCAACGCATGGAGAAATCTATTTAGAGGGTAAACCAATAGGTAATATTCCACCCCATAAAAGAAACATAGGCATGGTTTTTCAAAATTATGCGTTGTTTCCTCATATGACTATAAGTGAAAATCTTGCTTATCCCCTTAAAGTCAGAAAGCTGCCAAAGTCTGAAATTGAAAATAAAGTCTCTAAGGCTCTTGATATGATTGAACTCCCGGGTTTCGAGGGAAGGATGCCGGCCCAGCTTTCGGGCGGCCAGCAGCAGCGCATCGCATTAGCACGTGCACTGGTTTTTGAACCACAACTGGTCTTGATGGATGAACCTCTTGGCGCTCTTGACAAGAATCTTCGTGAGCAAATGCAATTTGAGATCAAGCACATTCATGAAAGCTTAAATGTAACTGTGGTCTATGTAACCCACGACCAAAGCGAAGCACTGACAATGTCCAACAGAATAGCTGTATTTAATGACGGGATAATTCAGCAACTTTCAACACCTGATGTTCTTTATGAAAAACCGGAAAATTCTTTTGTTGCCCAGTTTATCGGTGAGAACAACAGACTTTCAGGAGAGGTGATTGAAAATAAAGGTGACAAGTGCATTGTTGAGGTCGAAGGTGGATGGACGGTAAAGGCGCTTAAGGTAAATGTTAATGAAGTCGGCGAAAAAACAAGTATGTCACTTCGCCCGGAAAGAGTTATGGTAAATCCAGCGGAAGGAAGTACAGAAAATGTATTTGAAGGCGAGGTAAAAGAATTAATATACCTCGGTGATCATATTCGCACCAGAGTGAATGTATGCGGCAATGAAGAATTTATCATTAAGGTTCCCAATTCCTATGGTCATTTGGTTGTAAATAAAGATCAAAAAATAAAAGTTGGGTGGTCTTCTGATGACTGCCGGGCCTTAGACGCCTTATATTGATTCTTTTCCTGTTTTTTCACTCTCATGTAACCCTTTCTCATTAATAAAAAGAGTTAATACCGCCCCCATAAATGCCATAACACCAAAGGAAAAAAACAGGGCTCCGTAGGAGTGAAACAGATCGACAATCTTTCCGGAAACCGGGGTGGTAATTATGCCTGCAACACTTGTAAAGGTCGCCAGAAATCCCATAGCTGTTGCCGATAATTTTCTCGAAAAGATGTCCGACGGGTAGGCTGCCAGGAGAACGTCCGGTATAAGGATCATCAGACCCACAACAGCGAGCAGAAAAATAGCTAAGACAATATTCATACCAAAGGATAGGAAAAAGGACGAACCGGAAAGAATAACCATCCCAAATAAAATAAGAGGTTTTCGCTTTCCCCCAAAATAGCGGTCTGAAAGAAATCCAGCCAAAGGGGCCGCAAAAACTCCGGGGAGCAGTACAAAAGAAGAAATAGTACTGGCCCTGTCAACAGACATAGCATATCCTTCCTTCAGAAAAGATGGGATCCAGACAAGACATCCAAATTGAACATAAACAAAACAGAAATAGACCAGCGCCACCACCCATAGGGTGCGATTGGTCAAAACCACTACCATCCTCGACCTTGGATCATTATCTATCTGTTGTTCCAGAAAGACTTCATCCTCAAAGTCCGGGAGCCCCCTTTCATGGGGATGATCTCTTACCAGGATCCAGAAAACCAATGCAATGATCGCCATAATCATGGGAGGGATGATGAAAGAACTGCGCCATCCCAAGTGATCTCCAAGAAATCCTGAAAGCCTGATTCCAGCACTGCTGCCCACTGTTACACAGGTTATAAACAATCCGATTGCCGTTCCCCTCCTCGACCTGGAAAACCAATTAACTACAAGTTTAATTGCGGAGCTCCACCCCATGGCCTGGCCTATCCCATTTACCAGTTGACCAATGGATAATATAAAAAAACTTGACCCCCGGCTAAAAATGATGTTTCCGATTATGGAAATTAGCGCTCCAATGGTGAGGACCTTTCGAGGTCCAAAGCGATCGCCCAGGTAACCCGCAGGCATCTGAAAGACGGCGTAGCTCACAAAAAAGAAGGCCATCAATCCCCCTGCCCTGGCATTTGATATCCCCAGGTCTGCCCTCAGTAGGGGAATTACAGGAGAGTAATTGAACCGGTTCATATAATACAATCCAAAGAAAAGCCATGTCAAAAAGAGAACCAGATTAGCCGGTGTCCATAACGATCGATGCTTCAAAAGAGACTCCTTAAATCATAAGTTAAACTTGTTTTTTGCAATACCGCTCATCACATATAATGCCATCCAGGTTGCAATATGACTTGAAACATTATTTGGGTCGATTATTGGATAAATTTCCACAAAGTCAAAACCGGCAATCTCTGCAGAGGCTATTTTGTGAAGCAATAATGAAAGTTCAAAAGAACTCAATCCGCAAGGGTCGGGAGGTCCTCCAGGATTGAAGGCTACATCTAATATGTCACTACAGACAGTAACATATACGGCCTCTGTGTCGGTTTTAGAAATATCAAGAGCTTTCTTTACGGCATAATCTATCCCTTTAAGTTTAATATCAAAGCTTGTTATAATGGTAGCCCCTTTTTCTTTCGCAATTTCAACTTGGTGTGAATTGTTTCTGGGGCCTCTTATCCCCATATGAATTACATTTTTGGGGTCAATGTTTTCGATTTCATAAATTCTATGTAAGGGACAACATCGGGCATTAATTTCGTTATCGTACTTATCAATATTATCTAGATGCGAGTCAAGGTGAATTACTCCTACCTTACCATTAACGCTTTCAGCCAGTGCATTCACAACCGGTATGGTTATGGAATGATCTCCACCAAAGGTAATTGGGATGGCCCCATTTGTAAATATATCTGAAGCTTTTTCCTTGATGTGATTAAAGGTTTTTTCTATATCACCCGGGAACATCCCGGTATCTCCATAATCCCCTGCTGTCATGTGATCAAAAATGTCATATCCTATTTCCGGCAGATAACCTCCATATCTGATGGAAGCATTTCTAATTGACTTGGGAGCCAGTTCACATCCCGAGAAAGATCCCCAGGTTACAACTCCTTCCCATGGAGCACCCATGATTACAAAATCGTAATCCTTAATATCTTTTTTATCAGTAATCACCGGCAAGCCCATGAAACTAGGTGTGCCGCTATAAATTTCTGGATGATCTATTCCTTGCACAAAACTTATTGGTTTGTTTTTCATTGAGTCCACCTCATTATAAAGAATTGATAAAAATTGAAAAATAATCTTTTAAAAAGTTTTAAAAAAGTATATTTTATCAAAACACACTTTTCTTAATTTGACAATCATGGAAAAATGTAGTCCGGAATGTATCCTTCTTGGTTTAGGCATGTCAGGCATGAAATATAAGATACCTTAAAGAACAAACGATTACAAAACTCTATCCTAGACAAAGCTGAAATTTTAAAATAACAAAATAAAAAAGGATAAAAAAAATGAATAATAGGTTGCAACAACGTATGCTCGAGTTCCAGAGACGTATTTCAGATGAGAATATTGACGTAGCATTGATCGATGATGCGGATAACATCTACTTTCTGTCAGCTTATTGGGGATATCTTAGTATGGAGTTCGGACGACCAACAATGATTATCGTACCCAAATCCGGTTCACCCGCTATCATCACACCCGGTCTTGAAGCAGAAATGGCTCGTGCCATGACATGGATCGAAGATGTGAGAGAATGGACAGACGGGGTTGGAGGAGAATGGATGTCTCATCTACGAGACTTGCTTGGCAGAAGCCCGGATATAAAGATAGGAATCGAACGTTCAAAAACGCATCCCCTTATTCTTGAATATCTGATAAGCGAATTTAATGAAAAAAATCTTGTGGATATCTCCGACATTCTTGCCGATATGCGAATGGTCAAGACTCCGGAGGAGATTGACATTATGCGTCAGGCGGGACAGGTGGCAGTTGCAATGTGCGAAGGAGGGGTCAATGCCATTTCTGAAGGAGTCCCGGAGTATGAGGTTGCCCTGGCAGTGATTGCTGCAGGCACCCGGAAAGCTGCCCAGTTTCTGAGTGACAATGGAGTGGATCGTTTGTTTTCACCTACCATCTATAACCTGCAAATATTTCAATCAGGTCATGAGATTTCCATGGTACATCGAAGATCAACGGTGCGTCGTATGCAATATGGAGATCCTGTTTATATGTGTTTTTGTGGAATAGCCAATTTCAAACAATTTAAGCTTGGATTTGATCGGGAGTATTTTATCGGAACATTCACAGACGAACATGCCCGAATATATGAAATTTCTCTGAAGGCCCAGGCTGCGGCATTGGAAATGATTAAACCCGGTGTCACGGCAGAAGAAGTCCACAAAGCCTCATTAGAGATATATCAAGAAGCAGGCTTCGGGATATGCTATCGAACAGGAAGGGGAATTGGGTATTCCTTTTTGGAAAAACCGGAATTCAAAAATGGCGACAAGACGATTCTTCAACCGGGGATGACTTTTGCAGTAGATGGAGGGATCACAATTCCGGGAGAATTTGGCGCGAGAGTTGGCGACTCCATCGTAGTGACTGAAAACGGATTTGAGTACCTGACTCCGTTTCCCAAAGAACTGCGCATACTCTAAGTTCAGATATCGTCAAATAGTTGAGTGGTTAAGTGGTTGAGTAGGAAAATAAACATCGAAATTACAGAAGGTTATAATAATCCAAACAATGAGCGTCCAATTCTCATGCAAATAGAAAATATTGCCATAAAAATAACAACTTAACTATTCAACCACTTAACCACTTAACGAGGTCTGTACCTAAATTGATTTTATAAACTTTTGAAAATCCTTATCTATATCCGGCGGCAGCTCCGGCGCTTCATATTCTTCTATCATTTCTTTCCATATTTTATTGGCATTTTCTATGGTCGACTGAGATCCTTTTGCTTTCCAAATTTCAAAATTGTCACGATCACTCAATCTCGGCTCGTAAAACTCACTTCTAAAATGTTTTAGAGTATGGTCTGTATCCAGAAATTGACCGCCGGGGCCTACTTTTTTTATGATATCCAAAGCCAAAGTGTCTTCGGTTACTTCATATCCTTTCTTGATTCTTTTTACCATTCCGCAAATTTCATCATCAATGATAAATTTTTCATAGGACATCGTCATATATGACTCAAGCATACCGGCTGTGTGCAAAACCATATTGATTCCACTTGCTTCTGCCATCAATAAGTTCATCATCGATTCATATGCAGCCTGCGCGCCCGGTATCTTTGCATCACTGATAGCGCCACCGCCTCTACACGGAAGATTATAGTATTTACCCATTTGGGCCGTTGATACCGTATTAATGGCCATTTCCGGAGAGCCGATGCACAGATTGCCGGAATGCATCTCAGCGTTGGATGAAGATCCGGCGTATACTACCGGAGTACCTTCTCTAACAAACTGTGCTAAAGCAATACCAGCCAGCACCTCGGCATTTTGGAGGGCCAAAGTGCCGATGAGTGTTACAGGACCGGTTGCACCAGCTATTGCCAGGGAAGAGATAAGCTGGGGTTGCCCTGCTTTTGCATATTCCATTATGGCGCCCAACATTCTTTCATCATAAGTTAACGGTGTAAGAGAACAAAGTATACTGATAAAACGGGGCTTTTTCACCAGTTCTCTTTGGTCGCCAAATAAAATAGAAGCCATTTTAATACTATCTTTCGCCCCCTCCACACCCATTGAACTACCCATAAAACATTTATCAGAATTTTTAATAGTCGAATAAATCATCTGAACATGACGAATTTCATGCGGCACATCATTAGGCTCGATTACTACACCGCTGCATAGATCCTGGTAAATACTTGCTCCTGTCAATTTTGTGAAATTATCGAAATCTTTTAGGGTTCCCATTCGTCTGCCGTTATCCAGATCAGTAACAAAAGGCGCCCCGTAGCCGGGAATAAATACGATGTTATCACCACCGATAATGACATTTTTTTCAGGATTCCGAGCATAAAGTGTAAATTCGCTGGGCGCTTTTTTTATCTGTTCTTCTACAAGTTTGCGCGGGAAAATCACTCGTTTTCCCTCTACTTTGGCACCGCCCTTGGATAGTACTTCCAGAGCCGGTTCATAATGAAAAATAATTCCTATCTGTTCCAAAATCAGCAGTGATTCTTCATGAACCTGTTCAACCTGTTTTTCTGTTAATAATTTATACCATTGCATAATTTATACCTTTCGCGGATTCCGTGTCTTTCAGTGGTGAACTCTTACTTCCGGTATAGTACTTCTTTCAACTGTTTCGTCAGCATGGGGACTATCTCAAATAGGTCACCCACAATACCATAGTCGCATTTTTTCATGATAGGCGCATTTGGATCGGTATTGACAGCGGTAATAAGACCCGAAGTTTTCATACCGGCAAAATGCTGAATCGCTCCCTGAATGCCGCAAGCAATATAAAGTCTAGGACTTACAGTGGCCCCTGTTTGCCCTACCTGCATGGAATGGGGAACATACCCTGCATCAACCGCAGCCCTCGAAGCACCCACAGCGGCCCCCATAACCTCGGCGCATTCATAAAGAATATCAAAGTTTTTAGTTGACTTCATTGGTCGACCACCCGATATAATAATTTCTGCCTCTGTCAAATCAACACTCCTTGATTCTCCCTGTTTTATTTCTTTAACCTTCAAACGTTCGTCATAATCTGGAATCTGATGAGAAATCACTTCCGCCTTGTATGGTGCTTCTTTCGCATCAAGGATATTGGGACGAACTCCTAAAATATAATGGGCTCCATTGAGTTTAATATTGGCGAGTACCTTTCCGGAAAATTGATATTTGGTTACAGTATGATCTGTAAAGTTAAATCCAACACAGTCCATTACCAGAGGTGCATCAAGTTCAGCGGCAATCCTGGGCAGCAAATCTCGCCCTTGGGCGCCGGTAAGCCCAATAAGTGTATTGATATCAAAATGGCTCATGGTATGTATGATTGCCTTTGAAAAAACTTCCGGATTCCAATCCAATCTGCCCGGCTCTTGAACAATATTGATGATCTTCTGCACGCCATATGCCTGCAATTTGTCTTTATAAACATCACCTCTACCATCCAATATTAAAGCATAAAGTTCATTGCCGCTACTCCGGGCAGCCGAAATCATCCCATAATTCACCTTTTTAATTTCATCGTTTTTAATTTCTATTAAGATGCCAATCTTTTCCATGATATCATTTTCTTATTTTGTATTAAAAAAGTATTTATTCAGCAATCTTAGTGTCTTGATGTCTTAGTGGCAAAATACATGAGCAGTAATTTAAAATATTTTTGCTTCATTAGTTAGGATTTCAACAAACTCTTTTACAACTTCTTCGGGCTCCCCTGAAAGTATTTTGCCCTTGCGTTCTTCAATAACGGGTTTTAGCTCAAGTATTTCTATACTGCCTGTGGGCGAATCGATATCCAGATTATCAAAGTCAATCTTCTTTATCTCTTTTTTTCGGGCTTTCATAATATCGGGTAGTTTTGTATATCTTGGAGTATTTAATCCCTTACAGGCGCCGATAACACAGGGAAGGCTCATTTTAAGGACTTCTCTTGCACCGGCTTCCATCTCACATTCTACAGTCACTTTTTTTT
>CAZQOH010000056.1:0-10338 GCA_964594355.1 uncultured Desulfobacterales bacterium | reverse complement strand
TTGTATCAATTTATTTCGGCAGAGCCATAAGCCTCTGACCTGGCCCAAAGGACCAAGTTTTTCAGGGCAAAATAAATATACTATTCTTTGTGTCGTTGTGTCTTAGTGGCCCCCAAATATTTTCATTTTCTTTTTTGTGAATAATTTTTCTTTGGAAATATCACGAGCTTTTTATAAACTCCTTCCCCTATGCTTTGGGTCCTGATACCATTATCATCCTTTAAGGCAATGTGGACTATTCTTCGTTCATAAGCATTCATCTGGCCGACTGTCACAGGTCTTCCATTACATTTTGACTTTTCTGCAAGTCGTGATGCAAGATTTTCCAGCTTTATCCGTCTGTTTTCCATATAGCCTTCACTATCTACTTGTATCCGGATTCTTTGCTTGCTACGTTTGTTGACAATTTTTTCAACGAGATATTGTATTGCTTCAAGGGTTTGCCCATGTTTTCCAATGAGTAGGGCGGTATTGCCCCCCTCAATATTAAACGTAATGGGATTCAATGTTTCTCCAACAGATATTTTTGCGTCTGTGGTAATAACATCGATAATTGTTTGAAGAACCTCTCTCCCAAAATCAACAGAGTCATCAGAAATGGGGGGAGCCTCTTTGTCAGCTGTCATAGCTTTTATGGGTGAGTCTTTGTCCATAAAGCTCTTTTCATTGTTATAATTACCAGCAACATCCTTACCAGGATGTTTGGGTAAAGTGACACGTATTCGTGCTTTCCTGCTCCCCACCAACCCAAAAATACCGCTAGATCCATATGAAATAACACTATATTTTAACTTTCCTTTAGGAAGATTCAATTCTTTACAAGCATTTTGAACTGCATTTTCTTCATTTGTCCCCTCAAATTCTAAACAAGACGGCATGTGTATCCTCCGTTATTAAGCTTTTTTCTTTGAAATGTAGTACTGCTGAGAGATAGATAGGAGATTGTTAATAAGCCAGTATAAAACAAGACCGGATGAAAAGTTTATAAAGATGAAAGTGAAAATAATCGGCATAAACATCATCATTTTTGCCTGGGCAGGGTCTCCCGGGGGCGGTGACATTTTCTGCTGTAACAACATGCTTGCTCCCATAATAAGTGTTAAGATCGGTATGCCGTATGGTGGTTGCATAAAAGGAATGGAAAAATTGAAATGAAAAAGGCGATCCGGAGCTGACAAATCATCAATCCATCCAAAGAAAGGAGCATGTCTAAGTTCTATTGCTTCATACAGCATCCGATAAAGGGCAAAAAATACCGGAATCTGCGCAACCATTGGAAGGCATCCACCCATAGGGTTTATCTTGTAAGTTTTGTATAATCCCATAACCTCCTGATTCATTCTTTTTTTATCACTCTTATATTTTTCCCTAATTTCAGCCATCAAGGGCTGGATCTTCTTCATTTCACCCATGGACTTATAGCTCTTAGTTCCAAGGGGCCACAGTAAAATTTTGGTTAATAATGTTAAAAGAATAATAGCGACACCGTAATTAGGGATAAAACCGTAAATAAAATTCATGATCCAAACGCATGGTTTGGCTATAAAATCAAACATACCGAAATTTATTGCTTTATCCAGATCATAGTCGCTTTTGCTCAAGATTTTCATACTTTTGGGCCCAAAAAAAAGCTCAAATTCAAAAGCATGCTGAGTTCCGGGGTTGATTACACTTTCCGGCTGCATATATTGGGCTTCTAAAATATCATCTTGATTTATAAAAAGACGCATACTCGCTTCTTGGTAATTTTTAGGCATAATACTCGACATAAAATATCGGTCTTGAATAGCAATCCATCTAAGTTTTCCGGTATACTCGTTTTTGTCTTTAATTTTTTTAATTTTTACCTTCTCTAGTTTGTTATTTAATAGTGTGCTTGGTCCTTCAAAACCATACGTGGATTTTTGTTCGGGAAGATTGTTTATTAAAGATAAAATCAGGTTGTCTTCAATTGTTTGGTTTGAACCGTTCTTTATGGTAATATTAAGACCTATCATATAGGTTTCAGGTGTAAAAAAGTATTTCTTTTCAATAACTACCCCATTAGGAGAAACCCAAGAAAAAGAGATATCTTTAGGTGTATTAAAAACATCGATAAAATCAAATTCCGTGTCTGCCTTAAAAAGAGCATTATCAAGCCCTGGAAGACTATTAGCAGCAAATTTAGTCAGTACTGTTCCGGTTTTGCTATTCCCAGATAACAATTCTTTTAAGGGTGAATCTTTTTCAACTTTCTCCCTGTATTTTTTCAAGATAAAACTATTAAATACAGCACCCATTTCTGAAATTTGTACCGAATATAAAGGTGATTTTACAGTAACGGTTCTAGGCTTAATAAGATGCTGTGAAGAATCATCTTTGTCTAAAATTGTGGTATCAGTTATTTGTTTATCAAAAGTTTTTTCATATTGTTCTTCTTTTACTAATTTCTTTTCTTGGAGATCCTGTCCAGGTTTTTGAACGGTTTCTTTATCGATAAAGAAAATATTCCATATAAAAAATACTAGAAAAGAAAGCGCTATTGCTATAACTAATCGAGCTTGGTCCATAATTTTCTCCTAATATTTGCACACGAAAATGAAAATCTATTTTCAAAAAGTCTCAGTTCCTATCTATGGGGCAAGCAAAGGAATAGAGTTAGGTGTCCCGGTATATATTATTTTACCGAAAATAAGAATTATTACTTTAGGGAACAGGATCAACTCCGCCAGGACTAAAAGGATGACATCGCACAATTCTCTTAAATGCAATGAATACACCTTTCATTAAACCATAACGTGTTACAGACTGATAAGCATAATCAGAACAGGTTGGGTAAAAACGACAAGAGGGGCCCAAAATAGGAGATAATACATATTGATATGTCTTGATAAGTATCAGAAAAATTCTTTTAATGATCTATACTCCTCGATATTCTTTTAAAAATGCTTTGTAGTGATGAATAGGTTTTGTCCGACGTGATATTTGCGGCCTCTTTTTTGGCTATAATATTTATATCCCAGATGCCTTTAATATTTTGTCTGTTTAATCGAAAATATTCACGGACAAAACGTTTAATCCTGTTGCGCGTAACAGCCCGCCCAACCTTTTTCGTTACAGTAATTCCAAGACGTGTTCTGTTTAATTTTCCCTGACAAAAGATAGCAATAAAATATTTATCGGAAAGTTTCTTTCCGAGATTTGATATCCGTAGAAACTCGGAACGTTTTAAAATTCTATCTGTCTTTGCAAAAGAAAAAAATCCCAAAAAATATTTACCCTATTCAATTGATTTATCTTTATACTGCTAAACGTTTCCTTCCCTTTGCTCTACGTCTGTTGATAATCCTTCTTCCCTGTTTTGTTGACATCCTTTTCAAGAAGCCATGAGTTCTGGCACGCTTAATTCTACTAGGCTGATAGGTTCTTTTCATAATACAATCCCTTATAATATTCCTAATATTTATAGATCTAAATAAAAACCAGTTAGATTAAACAATAGTCTTTAATCATGTCAAGCCCAAAATTCATAAATACGAATTCATGTATCAATTTAGTCTTCTGAACCAAAGTGTTGAGAAAAGCTTTAAAGACAATTAAATTGTGTGAGTTTCAAAAGTATCAAATTCTTCCATATGAAATTTGGAATTGGGATAAATTTCAATCTGCTTACCAATAATATTTTCAAGGGAGGTGATAATGTGGCTCTCCTCACCGTGAAGAAGCTCAGCAATTTCCGGGTTTACCTTTAAAGTAAGCTTAATGCCCGTAGTTTCTTTTGCTTGACTGCTTATTTCCCTGTAAATATTGTAGCATATAGTCTGTCTTGATATTTGATAACCTTCTCCTTCACAATAGAAGCATGGTTCACATAGTATCTGGGTAAGCGGCTTTCTTATGCGCTTTCGGGTCATCTGTATTAACCCTATTTCCGACAGGGGAAGAATATTTGTCTTACTCCTATCTTTTTGAACGGCTTCTTTAAGTGCATTAAAGACTTTTTCCTGATTGGATTTTTTCTCCATATCTATAAAATCGATAATAATAATGCCGCCTAAATCCCGGAGGCGTATTTGATATGCTATTTCCTTTATCGCCTCTAGGTTCGTCTTTAAAATTGTTTCTTCAAGGTTATGCTTACCCACATATCGGCCTGTGTTTACATCGATTGCCACAAGAGCCTCAGTATGTTCAATTACTATATAACTACCTGATTTCAGCCACACTTTTCTTTTTAAGGCACGTGATATATCGCCTTCTAAATTATATGCATCAAAAATCGACTCTGTGCCTTCGTAAAGTTCCAGAGAATCCTTTAGACTTGGCATGAACTCATCGAGAAATAAAAGCACAGACTCATAACCGGTGCGAGAATCTATGATCAGTTTGTCGGCTTCATGTGTGAGAAGATCCCGAACCGCACGAAGAATAACGTTGAGCTCCTGATGCAAAAGTGCCGGTGCCTGAAACGATTTGGATTTTTTTTGTATGTTTTTCCAAAGATTTATTAAAAAATTCATTTCGTATACAAATTTTTCTTCCTGTTTACTCTCACCTACGGTTCTTATTATAAAACCGTGGTCTTCTTTCCTTAAAGATAGAATTAAATTTTTTAATCGATTACGTTCAGCTTCATTCTCAATACGCCTGGAAACTCCAATATGATCAGAGGTTGGCATGAGAACAAGATAATGACCGGGAAGAGATATATGTGAAGTTACACGGGAGCCTTTTGTTCCTAATGAAGATTTGACAACCTGAACCGTTAATTCTTGGCCTTCTGTAAGAAGTTCCTCAATATGGTAATTTCTATTTGCATAAGACGGAGCAGGATTTGTTAAATTCATTAAAGAAGTATCGTCATCTATATTATTAAATAGTTTTTCAAATTCCCCAAAGTTATCTCCTAATACGTCATCAACATAAAGAAAAGCAGACTGGTCTAATCCGATATTCACAAAGGCAGCCTGCATACCGGGTAAAACCCTCTGTACTCTACCTTTATATATATTTCCAGCAATATTGGAGTTATCCCTTCGTTCAATAAAGAGTTCCGCTATGGTTTCATCCTCAAGAAGAGCCACTCGAGTTTCGTGTTCGGCAACGTTAATAATAATCTTTTTATACATTTTCTTGTCCTTGTCTTATGCGTTTCGTGTATTCCTGACGGTACCTTGTTTAACAATACTTGCCTGTTTTATTATCTCTTCCGGCAGATTGAAAACTTCTGTTATCACCTCAAAAGGCCTAATTGTTTTTCCGGGTTCTGATTTTAGTGTCATCTGCAATTTGTGCGGCAATACCAAATCAATATTTACAATCATATCTTTAAGGTCCAATTTTTTCAAGTTTCCCTTTCTTTTTTTTCGGAAAATAACAAACTCTGTATTTTTTCTAAATCTTTGCAATTTTTCTTTATCAAAAAAGCCTTTTTTTAACGTGACTAAATAAGTAGATAATTTTGACGTATTGATAGCAGGCTTTGCCGGAGCAAGTCGGCAGTCATTAATAAAAAGACCTTCAGGGAGATGTTTATTTAAATTTTTTACTATTGCTTTTGACTTCATATCGTCAGGCACAATTATATAAAAAGCTTCATTCAGGCTTTCCATGCCTATGGGAAGAGGATCTTCAAACGAGACCCGCGGCATGGGATGAAACCCTTCTGAATATTTAACAGGAATCTTAGCCCGACTCATGGCACGAAAAAAAATATTTGCAAGTTCAAGATGTCCAAAATATTTTGCCTGCTCTTGCTTTGAATATGAAACCTTTAGCTTTTTATAAAAAGGTTTAATTTGATTTTTTGCCTGTATCTCCTTTGTTTTTTCTTCCTTGTTTCTTTCAAAAACCTTTGGATTTATATCGTTAAAGTCGCAAACTCCACAATCGCTGCAATCACCCCAGCGACAGTCTGGTGTATGTTGGCCTTTTATCGCATTCTCCCATTCTTTTTTTAAAAATTCCTGTGTAATTCTTATATCTATATGATCCCAGGGCAGGGATTCGTCCATATCCCTCGCACGGGTTGTAAAAAAATCGACATCTGTCTCTGTTTCTGAAAAAGACTCTTTCCATAGTTGATACTGAAACTTATCGCTCCAGCCGTCAAACTTACATCCTTTTTTGTATGCTGTTACGAGTAAATGGCTGAGACGCCTGTCGCCCCTCGCCAGAAGTCCTTCAAGTTGACTGACTTCAGGATTTTGCCATTTGAAATGAATCCCAGGCATGTTTAAATTATTTTGCAACCAACGCATCTTTGAGTTTGATTCAGCCAAAGAAATTTGTGGCGCCCATTGAAAAGGTGTATGGGGTTTCGGGATGAATGTTGTTACGCTGATATTGATTTTACCTCTTTGTCTTTTTGGGTCTTTAATTTTTCGAAGTTCTTTTACAAGATCTATAATAGATTGAAGATCATCGTCGGTTTCAGTGGGGAGGCCGATCATAAAGTATAGTTTTATTACTTGCCACCCCAGGTTGAATGAATACTTAACCGTATCTATAACATCTTTTTCAGATATATTTTTATTGATAACATTTCTGAGTCTCTGGCTACCGGCTTCAGGCGCTATGGTAAATCCTGTTTTTCTGACCCTCTTTATTTGGTTCATGAGTTCCGGTGTTAACGTACCCGCACGGAATGACGGTAAAGAAACAGCAATATGCCGAGACGCACATTTATCCATAAGGCTTGCCATGAGAGGGGCTATACATGAGTAATCGCTTGTACTTAAAGATAACAGAGAAATGTCTTCATATCCGGTTGCCGCAATAGAAGCCTCTGCAGCATCAAGAAGAGTTGTTATATTTTTTTCACGTACAGGGCGATAAAGCATCCCAGCCTGGCAAAACCGGCATCCTCTTGTACAACCCCTTGATACTTCAAGACGAAGACGGTCATGCTCAGGCTTTCCATAAGGAATAATAGGGGTATCAGGAAAAGGTGCTTTATCAAGATCCTCAATAATTGCCCTTTTAACATTTGTATATTGTGAAAATTTGGGTAAAAGAGTCTGAAATCCGGATCCATCAAACTTTGGTTCATAAAAAGCGGGTATATAAACCCCTTCAATATGAGACAACATCTTTAATAGATTTTCTTTGCCATCTTTACAACTATCTTTCCATTTGAGCCAGGTCCGGGCGATATTCATTATTACCCTTTCCCCGTCTCCAATTACTATGGCATCAAAAAAATCGGCAACAGGTTCAGGGTTGCCGGTACAGGGACCGCCTGCAATTATAAGGGGGTAAGATAAATCCCTTTGTGAGGAAAAAAAAGGAATGTTTGCAAGATCTAGAATTGTCAATACATTGGTATAATTAAGCTCACAAAGCAGGCTGAAGCCTATAATATCAAAACTGTTGAGCGGTTTGTGGGATTCCAGAGACATAAGGGAAATTTTAAATTTTCTGAGATAAGCTTCCATGTCGACTCCGGGGGCGAAAATCCTTTCTGCAGCTATCTCTTTGTGCTTGTTTAAAATGTTATAAAGTATCTGAACTCCAAAATGAGATGTACCGATTTCGTATAAATCGGGAAAGGCAAGTGCAATACTAAGCTTGATCTTCGAATGATCTTTTTTAATCCTGTTTATTTCCGAACCTAAATATCGACTCGGTTTTTCTACCAGGGGCAAGATATCTTGAATGGTTTTAATGCTCATGATATATATAAAAGGCCAATGATAATTTTATAGGCTTAATTGTTGATGGTTTCGTAAAAAGGCTGCTTTTCTGACCTTTTACGAGACCATCAAAAATATGGTTGTATAAAAATATTCTTCTGATAATCTGATTGAATATTTCCCCGGAAAGTCAATTTAAAAGGTATTGCATGCAAAATAAGCTACGATTCAATAACAATCTTAAAAATATAAGACGCTTTCTTTTTTTAATATTATTTTTACTATTTTTTATACCACCTTATGGCTTTGGTGTCGAATATAATCGAGAAAATGCTGTCGTAAGAGCAATACGCAAGGTAGGCCCTGCCGTTGTAAATATAAGTTCAGAGTATGAGGTTGGCAAGCGTGCTAATCCTTTTTCGGGATTCGGCATGGATCCTTTTTTTGATTCTTTTTTCAAAGATTTTTTTGATCCTGGTTTTGATCGACGATACAAGAGGACCAGTCTTGGGTCCGGGGTAATTATTGATGGTAAACGGGGGTTTATTCTTACAAACGAGCATGTAATTGCGAAAAGTGGAACCATTACGGTAGTTTTGAAAGATGAAAGGGAATTTGAGGCTCAGGTTGTTGGTGCCGATCCCGATTCTGATCTATCTGTATTGCGTATAGTTTCAAAAGAGCCTCTTCCTGCAATTGAAATGGGCAGTTCAGATGATCTTATGATAGGTGAAACGGTTATTGCCATAGGCAACCCATTCGGATTTTCGCACACTGTTACTACCGGCGTAATAAGCGCATACAATCGCAGTATCAGAACAAATGAAAAGGTCTACCATGACTTTATTCAGATTGATGCTTCCATCAATCCCGGAAACAGCGGGGGACCACTCCTTAATATTAACGGTGAACTGATAGGAATAAATACCGCCATATACGCAAAGGCTCAGGGAATAGGTTTTGCCATACCAATCAATAAAGCAAAAAGGATTATTTCTGATCTTATTCAGTACGGGGAAGTTATTCAAGCATGGATAGGGATTACGGTTCAGGATCTAGATGAGAAACTTGCAAATTATATGAAAACTGCGGGCATCAAAGGGGCTCTTGTTAAAAAAGTTGAGCTTAAAAGCCCTGCAGGTAAAGCCGGTGTGCAAGATGGTGATATAATTTTATCGTTAGGAACCCGTAGTTTACACTCAAGCGAAGACTATCGAACAGTAATGAAAAGTTTTGCAACCGGAGACCGTGTAAAAATACGTGTCTTGCGAAATGGACAAGAACTTACATTGCATGTTAAAGCATCAAAGTTTCCGGATGAGCTTGCAATGAATCTTGCGTTTGAAACTTTTGGGGTAAAGGTTGAGGATCTGACGTTTAATAAGCGTTTGAAATATAAAACTTATGCAAAAAAGGGTGTTGTTATTTCAGAACTAAACCATCAATCTTATTTATACAATATCGGGGCAAGACCAGGAGATGTTATAAGGCAAATTGGCGGAGTTATCATCAAAAACAAAAAAGACTTTACAAAGGCTGTTGTAAAATACCGTCAAAAAAGATCGGTAGTTGTCCTACTGCAAAGAGGGGACCAGAGCTATTATATTACTATAAGGCTATGAGGAACGTTTAAATTCATATCTCTTCTTTACAATAGTAACTGAACTGTTACAATTGCCAAAAGTTTTGAGTGTTTGTGATTGGAGGTAATAAATGGAAAAATATTTGAAGATATTGATCGTTATTGTGGTTCTTGGAGGTGCGGTTTTTTTTGCCTATAATCAAATTGTAAAATGGCATAAGGGAGGGCTCAATAATGCCATAGAGCGAGAGCAGGCAGAATGGCAAGAAAAAACGTGGATATTGGAAGAAGAGATAACGAGTTTGCAGAAAAAATTGGCAGAGCACAAAGATGCACTTGCTCCTGAGGAAAAATTATTTGAAGTTTTTGGGGAAACGCCAATTGTCGTTTCTCCAAAGCAAGAAGAAATAAGTTGTGAGGATTTAGAACGCCAAATTACGGCATTCTTTAAATATTTAGACGGTAAAGAGTATTTAATACCTTATAATCTTGGAGAAGGAACCTATAACCAGTTTCGAAAAATTGTTAAGCAATTATCAATAACCCCTCCCATGGCTGCAGGCGAAACGAATGATTTTTTCAGCTTGATAAGGAATGTGTCTCACTTCTACAGCGCTTTAGGTAAAAAGCGGATTGAACAAATTAAAGAAATTTTGGATAATGAATCTGAACTTATTGAATCGGTAATGCCTATTTTTTTTACATGGTTAATCTCAAAGGAACGTTGTAAAGAAAAGCTAAAGGGCAATCCTTCCTTAAAGATTCTTTATAAATATGCCGGCTTTTTTCAGAACACTCTTGGTGGGAGAAGTTATCTTTTACGGAGAGATTCAAAAGTCAGGATTTTAGCCAGCTACTATTGTGTCCTAATTCTTGATATGGCAAATGAAGAATCTTTAAACTCAGACGGTATCGATATAAGACCATATCTAAATTTGTTATATTATGAGATTCTCGATCAAAAAGGACTCATTTACAAGAAACAATATTTAGCAGAATTAGAGATTTTAAGAGATAAGTATTAGGTAAAGTATTATTTATACCGGTTGTCATAAATATGTTCCGATTGACCAGTGTCTGAACTTCCGAACGCTCGGGACTCAAACAGCTTCAATTTTTACGCTCCGCTTCGCCAAGAACGCT
>CAZQOH010000055.1:0-10361 GCA_964594355.1 uncultured Desulfobacterales bacterium | reverse complement strand
GAGTTCTTTAATTTTAGCGCAGCGAGCCGTAGAACGCTTCAAATGAACCCACGATTAGCTCGGAAGTTCAGACGCTGGTCAATCGGAACATGTTTATGAAAACCGGTATAATCTACGAGATCTGATCTTATTTAAAAGAGTGCATATATTATGTTTTTACTTGACATATTTTATATTTTTAGTAGATTTCCAAGAGGGGCACATACAGTTACTGACTTCAAGTACCACTTTGTATGAAAGACCAAATACAGTTACAGTGTTTTGAAAAGAGATCTTGTCCTGCGGTTGCGTGGCATTACAAGAGACGTCCGCACAAAAAAAATAAAAATGCCATTGTTCGAGGACAACATTCCACCAAATTACACCCATATTCTGGTCAACGCCCCATCGTATCTTTCATCAGTAAAAATAATACAACTTGTGAAAGGTAAATCTCATATTGTTTGCAAATAGAGTTTCCAGCACTGCTTAAGAAATATTGAGATCGTCATCTAATGACTTTTACAAATGTTTTTAAGTTTTAGATTTGAAACATAATTTTTAGGAGGTTGCATGGTTGATTCAGAAAACTGGGATTGGGAAACCAGTGAAAAGTCGATTCCAACAAACGATTGGAAAGATAAATTCGGATGGGTTGAAGAACCATATGTCAGCCCTGATGGTGAGAAGATAGCCGCCATTGTGAATATTGATGAAGGTGAATTTAATGTATGTGTTAACGGGGATACATGGGAAAATACCTTTGACAAGATATGGTATTTAAGATTCTCTCCGGATGGTCGTCTTACTGCACTGGTATCTGAGATGGGTGAATGGACGGTCGCGGTGGACGGAATACCATGGGGAAATAAATACGGTTATGTTTGGAATACATTGTTTGGCCCGGACGGTAAAGATATTGCCGTGGCGGTTCAACAGGACATGCAATACTGCATGGTGTTAAATGATGTTCCCTGGAATGAAACCTTTGCGAATATGACAAATGTCATTTTAAGCCCCGATGGAAAAAGCTCAGCTGCAACGGTTCAAGTCGTTGCTTTTGGTGAAGGAGAGATACATAAGTTTCAGGAGGGTGCTTACACGGCTGCAATAGACGGTAAAGCCTGGGAGAATAAATTCGTCAACGTGTGGAACAAGGCTTTCAGTCCTGACGGCAAAAAATTGGCTGCTGAAGTGAGACTGAACCTTTATGATTACACTATTGCAGTGGATGGTGTTGCATGGGATAAAACATTCAGTTGTGTCTGGGAACCTGTGTTCAATCCCAATAACGGATCTGTTGTGGCACCGGTAAGGGCGGAAGGGAAATGGACGCTGGCGGAAGACGGTAATCTGATTTGGGACAAGCGGTTTGCACAGCTTTGGCATCAAATGTATAGCCCGGACGGAAAAAAACTTGCAGCTATTGTGGTGCCTAAATTTGGAAAATGGACCATAGCTGTAGAGGGTAATGTCTGGGACATTACATTCAGCGATATTGTTACGGATATGGTTTTCAGCCCGGACAGCAATAAAATAGCGGCCGTTGCCAAAGAAGGTGAAAAATGGAAAGTTGTAGTAGATGGTGCGGTATGGTCCAATACCTTTGACATGGCATGGAAACCTGCTTTCAGTCCGGACGGTGTGTATGTAGCGGTAAAAGTGGAAAAGAATGGAAAATACACCATTGCCGTAAATGACCGGTTATGGCAGCGTGAGTATGATGCTGTCTGGAACCCGGTTTTCAGCCCCGATGGAGATAAGATTCTCATCCGCGCTGTTGAGAATGGAACATATTATCGACGGATTATGCCCGTAAAAGAACTAATAAAGTAACTTTTGACCACTCCGGCATTTTGATACCCCGTGAACGAATAAATGCGAATACTTTTGAACATTACCAATAAATTAAGGGGGAAACATGTATGATTTTTATAATTTTGTAACTGGCCCGCTTGCATGGGTGGCCTTTATCATTTTTATCGTAGGCAGCCTGTACAGGCTGATCAATATGATCATCCTGGTGAATAAGAAAGAAAAAATGATCTTTGCCTATATGAGCTGGAAGTACAGCTTCCGTTCCATACTTCACTGGGTCACGCCCTTTGCTACGGTAAACATGAAAAAACATCCTGCAATGACCATTGTATCTTTTGCATTCCATATATGTTTAATCATAACCCCGATTTTTCTTCTATCTCATATTATCCTATGGGATGAATCCTGGAACATAAGCTGGTGGTCTCTACCAGGTAATATTGCGGACATTATGACCATTATTGTTATTGCAGCGTGTATATTCTTCCTTGTCCGCAGACTTAAACTACCGGAAGTCCAGTTTGTAACATCCGCCTCTGATTATGTTTTGCTTGCCATCGTGGCAGCGCCGTTTATAACCGGATTTTTAGCTTATCATCAGTGGTTTAGTTATAAATTTATTCTCATTCTCCATATTATTTCAGGAGAAATCATGCTCGCAGCTATTCCCTTTACCCGATTGAGCCACATGCTGTTTTCGGTGTTTACAAGAGCTTATATGGGATCTGAGTTTGGTGGGGTGAGACATGTAAAAGATTGGTAATTTAACCGAATTGAAGATTGATGGTTTTGCAAAGGTCTCTATTATTAAATTTTGCAAAGTGTCCTTTATACGTAAGGAGGAATTTTTATGGCTGAACCTGCAATAAAAGAAGAAAAAAAGGTTGTTGATGCCGGTCTGGAAGTAGGAGCAGCAAAGCTTACAGAAGAAAAGATTGAAGAGGTAATAAACAAAGTATTAAGTGCTGAAACAGGTGTACGTCTTAAAACTTATGTGGACATATGTGTCCACTGTGGTCTCTGTTCCGAAGCCTGTCATTATTATCTTTCCCACGATAATGATCCTCATTTTTCACCTGTGGGCAAGGTTAAACAAACCATGTGGGAAATATTGAAAAACAAGGGAAAGGTAAGCCCGGAGTTTATCAAAAGCGCTTCAGAGATTGCCTCAACGGAATGTAACTTGTGTCGACGCTGTGTCCAGTATTGTCCCTTTGGTATCGATATTGCCTACATCATAACGGTGGTGCGGCGTATATGTCATCGCCTGGGTGTAACTCCCCTTTATATTCAAGACACGGCGCACAGCCATTCTGTCACCATAAACCAGATGTGGGTTAAAGATGATGAATGGCCTGATACAATACAGTGGCAAGAAGAGGAAGCTCAGGGTGAAATCCCTACGTTGCGCATTCCCCTTGAAAAAGAAGGCTCGGAGATTATGTACTCAATTATTGCACCGGAACCTAAATTCCGTGCCCAATTGATATATCAAGCAGCCGTGATCATGGATGTCGCGGGGGTGGACTGGACCATGCCGGCGACTCCCGGATGGGATAACAGCGATATGGCCATGTTTACCGGTGATTACGAAATAATGGGAAGATTGAAAAGATATCATTTTGAAACCGCAGCTCGGCTTAAAGTCAAAAAAATTGTCATGGGAGAGTGTGGTCATGCCTTTCGTTCAATTCACGATGTTGGCAACAGGTGGCTTGCATGGAAGTGGGCACCGATTCCTGTGATCCATGCGGTTCAGTTCTTTTATGAATTGCTACGGGATGGCAAAATCAAAGTGGCCAAGAAATTTGACCAAATCGTTACGATCCAGGATCCCTGCAATATCGTCAGGGGCATGGGGCTCCATGAAATGCTCCGTGAGGTGACAAGGGCGTTTTGCAAGGACGTGGTGGAAATGGAGCCGAATCGTGAACACAATTATTGCTGTTGTGCGGGAGGCGGAGTTGTTAACTGCGGCCCTCCTTATAAAATGAAACGCATACACGGAAACAGAATAAAAGCAGAACAGCTATTTGCTACAAAGTCAAGAGGAGCAAAGACCATTATTTCTCCTTGCCATAATTGTCACGGCGGACTTGAGGACATCGTTAATTACTATGAACTCGGAATGCATCAAAAATTCCTAGGCGATATTATTTACGAATGTATGGAGAAACCGGAATGATTCAAAGGAGAAAATAGGATGAAAAAAAGTGCCGTATTCATATTGACTTTAATTTCTATTTCCGTGTTTATATTTGTATCAGCATATTCTCAGGACGAAATGGAATTTGTTGACAACAGTGTATTTGAAAATCCAGAGAGAGTATCTTCAGTTTTTCTGCATGATGAACATAATGAAAAAGCTGAGCTTGAGGAATGTAATGAATGCCACCACATTTATGAAGATGAAAAATTGGTGGAAGATGAATCGTCCGAAGATCAGAAATGTTCGGAATGCCACGAAATGAAAGCGTCCGGGAATATGCCGGCGTTGATGAAGGCGTATCACACAAACTGCAAAGGGTGTCACCTGGAAGAAAAGAAAGGCCCGATCATGTGCGGTGAATGCCACATAAAATAAATTTAAGTTTTTGCTAATAGAGAACCCAAACTCAAAAGAGAGGTATGAAATGGCAAAAAAGATTCTGGTAGTTGAAGATGATCCCATTACTTCAAAGTACCTTGTAACACTTTTTGAAGATAATGGTTATGAGACCTGTAGTGCCGCTGGTGGTATAGAAGCAATGGAAGTTGCAAAAAATGAAAAACCGGATCTCATAACCCTTGATCTTGATATGCCGCAAGAATGGGGTCCCAGATTTTATCGAAAGCTTACAAAAAATAAAGAGCTTAAAGATATACCGGTGATTGTTATCAGCGGAATAGACGGTGATCATGCTATAGGAAAGGCTGTAGCTTTCGTAAAAAAGCCGTTCGATACGGATAAACTTATAGGGATAGTTAAAAGAACGATCGGCTAAGGCAACTCAGAATATGAGACCTTTGCAAAACACCCTCTTTAGCCTCCCGCTAATAGCGGGATGTCTCCGATGAGCGGGATTTGTAAACAGGCTCAACATTTTGGACGAAGTGCATTTTTTCAAGCCGTTAGGCGTAACCTTTAGCGCTTACCTCAAAATACTCAATGTATTCCTGTGGTTAATCCGCCTGAGGCGGATCGCCTGCCTTGAACTTGAATCCCGCTACAGCGGGAAGCGCTTTCCAAAAATCTCACTATTTCATAGCCAATACCCCCCCATCCATTTTAGACTTTTTCCGTTTCAAAGAATGTATGCAGCGTCTGAGCTTCCGAGCTAATCAATTTGGAGACAAAACAGGCAACTATAGTTGGGAAATTTACAAGGGAAAGACGTCGAAACATAATGGATGCCCTGTTGTTGAGACGTTTAAAACAGGAAAGGGTCAGCGGAATAAAGAGATAATCGAATACGAAGGCGGCAGAGAAGTTCCTGTTGTTGTTCATACGGCCCCAATAAGAAACAAAGAAAATGCTGTTGAACTGGTAATTGAATTAGCAGCCGACAATGTTGAGGTGGAACGGCTACAGGAAGAATTACGAACCACCCAGCAAAGATACCAGCAGCTTTTTGATGAGGCTCCATGCTATATTTCGGTCCAGGATAGAGAGTTCAGACTTACAGCAACCAACAGACAGTTCAAAGAAGATTTTAGCGAAGATATAGGTTCGCAATGTTACAAGGTTTACAAGAAGCGAAATGAACCATGTTCCGATTGTCCTGTTGAAAAAACGTTTGAAGATGGAGAGTCTCATCAATCAGAAATGATAGTGACATCCAAAACCGGCGAGAAGTACAATGTTCTCATTTGGACTGCCCCCATATATAATACTGCTGGAGAAATTGTCCAGGTGATGGAAATGTCCACCAACATAACCCAAATTCGTGAACTTCAGGATCGTCTTTCATCACTCGGTCTCCTGATAAGTTCTATTTCTCACGGGATTAAGGGACTTATAACAGGCTTAGACGGTGGAATGTATCTTCTAGATTCAGGATATACAAAGGAGAATGAGGATCAGATCAAAGAGGGTCTGGAGGTTGTCAAGATAATGGCCGATCGCATTAGAAATATGGTTCTTGACATACTATATTATGCAAAGGAAAGAGATCTCCAATCGGAAATAGTCGATGTTTTAAGTTTTGCCAATGATGTGGCTTTTAGTTTTGAAGCAAAAATTCGCAGTAAAGATATCGAGTTTATGTGCGACTTTGACCAATCAATGGGAGAGTTCGAAATAGATACAACTGTTGTACGATCAGCTCTAATCAATATACTCGAAAATGCTTTGGATGCTTGCAAAGGAGATGAATCAAAAGAGGCTCATAAAATTACCTTCGAAGTAAAGCAGGACAAAAGCAACATCATATTCGATGTGTGTGATAATGGAACCGGTATGGATAAAGAGACACTGGAGAATATATTTACGCTTTTCTTTTCATCAAAGGGAGCCAAGGGGACGGGTCTTGGTCTTTTTATCTCCAACAAGGTAATCGAGCAGCATGGCGGTAAGATAAAGATAAAATCAACATTGGGTCATGGATCAAAATTTAGTATAAAGATTCCGAAAATAATCCCGGAATCATCCAAAACTATTCGGAACGAAAAGAAATAAGAGAACCTATCTCGTGTCCATCCATTATAAGCTTTTTCTTCTTTCCTGATTCCGTTCAGATTAATAAACTATTGTAATTTTATTAATCCTGGTGGTCTGGTTTCTTCTTTTTAAAAAAATCATAGATATTGTGTATTTTTTTTCTTGACATACAACATATAGTATGAGATAAAAAATCCTTCCCATATTTACAGACACTCTTAAAGAGAAAAATAATTATTCAAAGGACATAACTTTGAGTTTTAGGTATTAGGTTTTAAGTGTTAGGTTTTTGTTTTTAGCGGATACTTAATACTAAAAACTTTTAGGGAAAGTCCTTTTTTTTACTTTTTACGAAACTATCAACTTTTACTGATAAAAATTTTTATAGCGGAGGGGTCAATGGGTGAAAAAGGCAAAATCTTAGTGACGGAAGGGGCGCAACTCGATTTAAGTGCTTACTGGTTGGATGATCATCTTTTCTCGAATATCCTTGTTAAAGAGAACCAGATTAATTCGGACCAGGCCATGGACATCAGCCGATTTCTGAAAGAAGAAATCGACAAAACAGAACATCAAACAATTACTATGTCTCTTTTCGAGAAGATAATCGAGACAAAGTTGCTGGAATATGGGCTTACAAAGGTCACACCAATTAGGTTGGATAAGTCTATTTTTATAAAAAATGGACCGATTCTTTCTGGTAATGCTAAAGCGGTGCTGGAAAGACGATATCTAAAGAAAAACAACAAGGGAAAAGTTATAGAGCAGCCCGGGGAAATGTTTAGAAGGGTGGCAAATTATATCGCAAAGGCGGAAGGGAAATATCAAACTTCTTCACAAGAAGGGAAAATGGAAGAAGTTTTTCATGATATGATGACGGAATTTAAATTCTTGCCCAATTCACCTACTTTGATGAATGCCGGGCGCAGACTGGGCCAATTGGCGGCCTGCTTTGTCCTGCCGATTGAGGATAGCATGGATGGAATTTTTGATTCTTTAAAAAATGCTGCCCTCATTCACAAGTCGGGCGGCGGAACAGGGTTTGCCTTTTCCCGCCTGAGGCCAAAAAACAGTCGTGTGGGAACAACCGGCGGTGTTGCCTCAGGCCCTGTCTCTTTTATGAAGATCTTTAACACAGCCACCGAGCAGGTTAAACAGGGTGGCACCCGCCGAGGAGCCAATATGGGTATTCTGCGAGCGGATCACCCCGATGTCATGGAATTTATTTATAGTAAAAGAGACAATAAAGAACTGAATAATTTCAATATTTCGGTTGGCGTTACGGAAGCTTTCATGGAAGCTGCTAAAAAAGAGCATACCTATGATCTGGTAGATCCCAGCAATCAGAAAAAGGTTGGAGAGCTAAAAGCCGCTGAAGTATACCAGACCATGGTGAAACAGGCCTGGGAAACCGGAGATCCCGGTATCATTTTTTTAGACGGATTAAACAAAGACAACCCAACCCCTTCATTGGGTGAAATAGAGAGTACAAATCCATGTGGTGAGCAGCCGTTGCTTCCCATGGAGGCCTGTAACCTTGGATCCATTAATCTGGCCAAATTCATAATAAAGAATGAGAAAAAGCCGACCATCGATTATGAGGGACTAAAGGAGACCGTTTGGAACTCAGTCCGATTTCTGGACAACACAATAGACATGTCCAAATATCCTATCCCAAAAATAGATGAAATGGTAAAAGGGAATCGTAAAATTGGTCTTGGGGTCATGGGGTTTGCTGATATGTTGTACTATTTGAAGATTCCCTATAACTCGGAGAAAGCCCTTAAGATAGCCGAGGAGGTCATGGAGTTTATACAGGAAGAGTCCCGTATGGCATCTAGGGATTTGGCTAAAAATCGAGGTGTTTTTGAAAATTTCGATAAAAGTATTTTCAAAGATAAAAAAGGCTGCACCTATCGAAATGCTACAACCACAACCATTGCTCCAACAGGCACGTTAAGCATCATTGCCGGTTGTTCCAGCGGTATTGAGCCATTATTTGCACTCAGTTTTGTAAGAAACGTTATGGATAACGATAAACTTCTGGAAGTAAATCCATATTTTGAAAGTGTAGCCAGAAAAAGGGGTTTCTATAGCAAAGAATTGATGGATAAGATTGCTCAGAATGGCAGTATAAAAGAAATAGAAGAAATACCTGAAGATGTGAGGGAGATTTTTGTAACAGCGCATGATGTATCACCTGAATGGCACATCAGGATGCAAGCCGCCTTTCAGAAGTATACTGACAACGCGGTTTCAAAAACGGTCAACCTGCCTCGGGATGCCACGGTGGATGATGTTTTAAAAATTTACAATCTTGCTTATGAACTGGGCTGTAAAGGAGTTACCATATACAGAGATGGGAGCAAAGAGAATCAGGTCCTTTCTTTTTCCGGAAAGGATAAGCAAGAAAAAGGTTCTATAGCGGCCGCAGTCAAAGAGCGACCCGAAACTTTGCAAGGTTTTACCACCAGGATTGTCACGGGTATGGGCCGACTTTATGTTACCGTGACCGAATACGAAGGGCAGCCATTTGAAGTATTTGCCACTATCGGTAAATCGGGGAGATCCACCACTGCCAAAACCGAGGCCATAGGCAGACTTGCTTCTCTGGCCCTCAGAACCGGAGTAAAGGTGGAAAGGATTATTGAGCAGCTGAAAGGTATTGGCGGCGAACATCCTGTGCTTCAAAAGGATGGCCTGGTTTTATCTATACCGGATGCCATTGGCCGGGTCCTTGAGAAAAGGTATCTGAAGAACGGAATGCCAAAGCGTCGTAAATACAGCCAAAGCCTCCTAGGAGAAACCTGTCCTGACTGCGGTCAAACTGTCAGTCATGAAGAAGGCTGTATGACCTGCCATTTCTGCGGCTTTACTAAGTGCGGGTAAATACTTAACCCGCAACGTCTTTTCAAAGGTCTCAAGGGGTAACCCAGATATAATCGGCAAAGCTAAGTTCCGCACTTTTTCCTGCAGACACCGGGTAAATGGTTCTAAATGGGACGTTAGTGTGGTTAAAAGCCCTCTCAGGTATTCCGAATTTGTGGACAATGTGACCGTTTCCAGTCAGGACCACCATCATATCCTTTTTTAAGTTAAGTGCTATGGACTCAGCCATGGAGTCTTCCCATACGCATTGTGCCATATAGAAATTATCAAAATTGTCCCTTCCCTTAACATTGTGTAGTTTAAATACCCGATCAATATAAGCTCTGTGGGCAGTGTTTGAAGTGTCTATTTTTTTTGGAAGATGCTTCTTTTCATCGTCGGAAAGGCTCAAAATACCTCCGATGGCTATCTTTGGAGGGATGTGAAAGGGTATATTAATACCAACAAGCTTTATCTGTTTTTCTTTTATAAATACAAAAATATCACTGTATAATTTAAAATTATATTTCCAGTTGGCATACCAATGCATCTTTTTTAAAAATGTCTTTTGATCCAGTTTTCCGGCAGACCACAAATCGAGTACATGCTGGTAAGAGTGATCAAACATTTCCATGGCGACAGAAATATTGGGGTTTTTTTGGAAAAGATTTCTGATCACTCTAAGTTGGATTTGGTGGTGGGTCTTGTTGGTATGACTTTCGCCGATATATATTATCCTGGCTTTGCTCAAATCGGCCAAAAGATTCTCAAAAGAAACAATTGTAGCATTATTTGTAGATATGATGGAATCTTCAACAAAAGATTTTGAGATATCCTTAATAACGAGTTTCTCTGATGTCATGGAGCATCCTAACATCATGTTTATAAAAGCTGAAAAGAGGAATAAAAAACATAACCATTTTGTATTGAATCGGACTGAATACTGCATTTTCTCTTTTCCATTACTTGCTTGTTTTGCCTGTTATGTGTTACAAATTACAAATTGAGACCTTTGCAAAACGCCCCCTTTTGCCCAATTTCTGTGTCAGGCTCAAAT